>JBBRVA010000094.1:0-14518 GCA_038247295.1 Caldilineales bacterium
CCAGGGTTTGACCGGCCACAAGGTTATCATAGAATTGCACAGCAAACTCCGCCGCCAACTGGTCATTGACTTCCCAAAGCGAGCCGACGAAGGCGCTGACACCAATATCGCTGACCATTTTTTCCGCCCAACCACCCAGCCCGGTCAGGGCAAAATCGATTTGGCCGCTAAGACAAGCATTTAAGAAGACGAGCGGCCGCTCGCGACGCAAACCCGCCGCGCGTGCCCCAGCAATATCGGCGGGGAGTAATTTCTCACCGCCTTGTAAAACCAATGGTGATTCTTCGGCGTTGTCTGGGTTGAAATTGCCGTGCGCCGCCAGGTGCAAGAGCTTCATATCACCCTGCTTGGTTGCCTGAAGCACTTCAGTGCGAGTGCGTAACGGCGGCCCTACACGCACCCCGCGCTTTTCCAGCCCCAGAAAATAATCTTGCTCAAGCGCCGTGAAACTCAAGTTGGATGCGGGCAGCACCAAGCGCGCACTTTTGACTTCGACCGCATGAGCAGGACCGCGACCAGCCAACCAGCGGGCAAACAAGAAGGCAGAGACCAAATAATCGTCGCTCTGTTCCTGATTGGTATCCGGATCAAAGAAATAGGGCTTGACCAATTCCCAGGGAATCCAAGGCTCATCACTGATGAGTAAGAGCGAACGCACTTTGCCCGCTTCGCGTAATATTTTTAGTTGCCAATATTCTTTTTTCAAAGCTTCGGGGAAGATCTCTTCAAAGAGGCGCTGACCGATGGTTTCAAGCTCTTCACCGATCGCCACCATCTGCTGCGCCGTAAAGTCGGCGGGCGGATTGTCATTAGGGTAGGGACGGAGGTTGCGCGATTGGCGAGCTAGCCCGTTAAGTTTCTCAAATGTGGTTTGCAAAAATTGACGTGGGTTTTCATGCAACGGCGTGACGCCCATAAACTGGTGCTGATAACCCAACGCCGGATTGGCGGCGTGCAAGATAAAGTGCAAGGCATTGGTCGGTTTGTCCAGCACAATGCGCAGCTCAAGATCCGGCGGCGGCGGTGGATTGGCGGGCAATTCTTCTAGCGGACCCGAATTGCGATCGGTTTTTACCTTGGTTGCTGGCTTGGGCGTGGCGGTGACTTCCGCGGTAAAGGCTGCGCTGCCTACGAGCCGACCTTGGTGATAAAAGTCGAGCGTAATGGTTTGCGGTCCAAGTGTCGCCCCAGCCTTTAACCAGAAGACCGCCGGTTGCGAATCGGAGTGACTATAGAGTGTCAGCACGCGCCGCCAATCGCCGCTGCGTTCTTCAAAGCCAGGTGCGGTAGCCACGACCTCGATCTGCTCTGGCTTGCGGGTGTCGGCAAAAGTAATGCCTAGCTTCTCAACGATAGCGCTCGCTTCCTCTGCTTGCAAAGTTAGCTGGACAATCAGCGCGTGCTCTGCGTCCGGCGCAATCTGCCCTGGAAAATCGATTTTGGTAAAGTAATCGACTGTTGCGGACGTGCCCTGCCCCGGCATGCTTTCGGCACTGCGCACCGGGCTTAGATCTTTGGCGATGGCGTCCAGAATCTTTACCCCATAAACCACGCTGCCGACGGCGCGATCAAAGCGGAGTGCCAGGCGTTGGTTGCCGCTTGTCGTCCCGGCTTCCAGCAGAAAGATCGCTGGTGTTGAATCACCCTCACTAAAGACGTGGATGGTACGGGTCCAATCGCCGGTCTGTTCGCTAAAGCCAGGCGCAGCGAGCGAAACCTGGAGTGGCGTGGGCTTTTGCAGATCCGCAAAGGTGACCAAAACTGTGCCGGCCTGCTGATGGCGCGGCGGCGCGGCGCGCACGAGCGCAACAGTCAAGGGTGCTTTGCCGCCTGGATAGAGGTCGGTGGTGAAATTGATCTGCACCCAGAACTCAATCTCGACTTCAGCCGGCGCCCTTGGTATTACCGTGGGCAAAGCAGCCGTGAGGGCGCTTTGCAAAGTTTGTAATTGTTCGTTGTTGATCCGCTCCATGCTGCGCCGCGCCACATCCTTACCCTTTTTTAGCTCTGCGGCGGCAATGGTGGCCACACTGGGCATTGTTTCGAGCCATTGTAGAAACTGGATCACAGACTGGACGCGCTGATAATCTTGCACGGTTGCCAATTGGGTCGCCAGTGGGTGGCGGCGCGCTTCGATTGCCTGTTGGACATCCGCTGGTAAGAGCGGCCACTTTTCTAACAGACCGGTCATCACCGCCGCCAGGGTGGCGGCGCTTGCTTTGGGGTCAAACACCAGGTCTGGCATAGCCTTCCTCCGTTTTGAACTGGGCTGAATGCGCCGGTTTGCGCGCTTTCCACAGTCGAGCCTTGTTGTTCTGGATTTATCCTTATTATGTTATATTTCATCGTGTACGCCAAACGTTGCATAAACATGGCGAATCATTCAGGAGTGCTAATGAAGCGTTCTATTTTGCTGAGCGTAATCTGTGTGTTGATTTGGATGCTGAGCGCGTGCCAGCCATTAGCCGGAATTCGCTCGACGACAAATATGCCGGTTGTTGGGGCGAGTGGTGTTGGTGATCCACTTTATCCGCAGCTGGGCAATGGTGGCTATGATGTTACGCATTATACTATCGATTTGACAGTCAATATGGACGACTACACATTGGCCGGTGCAACGACGATTGCCGCCGATACCACGCAACCCTTGCGGGCGTTCAATCTGGACTTTAGCGGGTTAACGGTTGCGGGGATCACCGTCAATGGCGCTGCCGCCGCTTTTCGCCGCAGCGGCCAAGAGCTAACCGTAGAACCGGCCACGCCACTGGGTGCGGGTGATAACTTTACCGTTACCGTCGCTTACCACGGCGCGCCCACATCGATTCGCGACCCCGGTGTCCCTTTTGCGCAAATCGGCTGGGTGATTTTAGAACCGGGTGTCTTTGTGGTAAGCGAACCGTCCGGCGCAATGTCGTGGTATCCCGTCAACAACCATCCCACGGACAAAGCGACTTATACTTTTCGGATTACCGTTGCCGAGCCTTTTGTGGTGGCGGCGAACGGCCTGTTGCAAAGCGAAATTGATAACGGCGCGACACGTACCTTTGTATGGGAAGCCAGCGATCTGATGGCAAGTTATTTGGCGACGATCAATATTGCCGAATTTAAACGGGTGACGGAAGAAGGCCCCAATGGCCTACCCATCCGTAACTTTTTTCCACCCGATGCCAGCACCGCCATGATCGAAACCTTCCGCCCTACGGCGGCCATGATCGAATTTTATAGCGACCTGATTGCGCCCTATCCGTTTGAAGCCTATGGCGTGGTGGTGGCCGACGGCAACTTCCCCGCCGCGCTGGAGACGCAAACGCTCTCGGTTTTTGGGCCGAATTCGCTGGACGAAATTGTCGTCGCCCACGAGTTGAGTCATCAATGGTTTGGCAACAGTGTTAGCCTCGCCACCTGGCAAGATATCTGGTTGAATGAAGGCTTCGCGACCTATCTACAGGCGCTATGGGTGGAACATAACGAAGGCGAGGCTGCCTTTGCAGAGATGATGGATGGCCTGTACGAATTTATGGCCAATCAAAATTTGCCGCCCCCGGCTAAACCAGATTTGGATGCGCTCTTTAGCCCCGCGGTTTACACGCGTGGCGCTTGGACGCTGCATGCCCTACGCCTGACCGTGGGTGATGAAGTCTTCTTTACGATTCTGCGCACCTACTATCAACGTTATCAAAATAGTAACGCCAGCACCGCCGACTTTATAGCTGTAGCCGAAGAAGTAAGTGGGCAGGACTTACGTGACTTTTTCGATGCGTGGCTCTTTGCGGAAGCCGTACCAGCCAAGCCGTTGCGCAAGTGATTGCTGTAACTTACCCCCAATTCTATAAATATCGATTGAACTGTGAATAGGAAAGGAATCTATCGATGCAGAAAGTAGAATCGTTTGTGGTCGATTACACGGCCAAAAAGGAAGAGCCAGTTTTTGACTACGGCGAAGTCGCAGACTACCCCACCGATCTATACCATTTTGATGCTGTGTCCGATGGTATCGACGGCTTTGCCAATGTCACTGCCGATCATATTGCCCAGTTCCATGAGCAGGGTTTTTTGGTCGTCCACAATGCCTTCTCGCTCGCCGAGGTCCAGGCAACGCTGGATGGCTTTCTCTATCTGATCTCGGGTCAGAATCCAGATTTTAAGGGCGTAATGCTCGAAAAGAAGGCCATGGACATCGCTGTTGACACCTTGCCGCCCGAGCAAAAGCAAGACTACGTGCGCAAATTTATGAGCTTTGTCGAATATGATGCGCGCTTGAAGGCGATGGCAGAACATCCGCAGATGCTGGATGTGTTAACCCGGATAATCGGTGAGGCACCGGTGCTTTACCAAGATATGGCCTTGCTCAAACCGCCGCGTATTGGTCGCGAGAAGCCCTGGCATCAAGATCATGCCTATTTCGACTTGCCTTTGCACGCGCCGGTTGTGGGGGTCTGGATTGCGCTGGACGAAGCCACGACCGAAAATGGTTGCATGGTCATCTATCCCGGCTCACACCGGCAAGGTCCGGTGGTCCATTTCAACCGTCGCGACTGGCAGATCTGTGACACATACCAACGTACTTCCAGCGCGCTGGCTGTGCCGCTCAAACCGGGTGGCGCGCTCTTCTTTCATAGCTTGATGCAGCATGGCACGCCGGCCAACAACTCGACACAACGGCGCCGCGCCGCGCAGTTTCATTACAAACCGCTAAGCGCCGTCAAGACCAACCCGGAAGAGCGCCTGGCCGTTTTCGGTTCTGAAGGTAAAGACGTCACTTGTTAATTCAATGTCATGGGCGATGAATTAGCTGAGATCTACAATATTAGCATCAACAGCCGCCAGCGCCTGAGCCTCGGCGCGGCCTCGTTGGGCTGGGGATTGCTGGGCGCCAGCCATGTGGCAGAACGTTCTATGATCGAGGCCATTCGCCGCCAACCGCAAGCGCCTGGCGCACCGTTGGTCACCGGTGCTTGGGTGGCGGCTGTCTTTAGCCATAACGAGCATCGTGCGCAACAATTTGCACAGATGAACCAAATTGCGCACCCCTGTATCAATTTGGACGATTTGTTGGGCCGGCGCGAGATCCAATGTGTGTATGTGAGCAGCCATCCCCGCCACCATGTGCCGTTAACCATGGCGGCGCTTGCGGTTGGCAAACACGTTCTGTGCGAGACACCCTTGGCCCTAACGGTGGCCGATGCACGCCGTTTACAGCAGGCCGCGGCCGATCGGGGGCTTGTGTTGGGGGTTAATCATGCTTGGCGTGGCCACCCGATCCTGCGCGAGATGCATAAGGCGATTGCCAGTGGGATGATTGGGGATATATTGGGCGGTAGAATTAGCAACGCAACCCTACTGCAAACCCAATTTCAAACGTGGCGCCTTCAGGCCAATGGCGGCGGTGTGGTCTTTGATCGCACCATTCATGCCCTGGACTTGATCCGCTTCTTGCTGGCAGATGAGATTGCACAAGTTTCTGCCATCAGTGCCCAGCAAATTCTTGGTGAACTGCCAGCCGACGGCGCCGAACCTTTGGTGGAAGAAGACGTATTGACTGTTGTACGCACCGCGCGCCGTAACGTCACCTTGCAGTTGCATGATTCCTTTGTCATTCCTCACAACCAAACAAGCGTTGAAATCTATGGTTCCAGTGGTGCATTAATTGCCCGTGGTTGTTTAGCAGCCCAGGAAACGGGGGATTTGTTGTTGGTGCGTAACCAGCAGATCACGCCGATCCCCGTCGCTGCCGTTGATCCTTACTGGACATCAATCTATGCTTTTCACGCCGCGGTGCGGGCAACCAATCCTTCACAAGCCAGTTCCCTTCCTGATCGTGAACCTTTGGCGACCGCAGAAGATGGCATCCAAAGTGTGATGGCCGCGCTGGCCGTGCGCCAATCGATAGCTCGTCGGATGGCAATTCGAACCACTTACCTGGCCTAGACTTGCGTCGCGCCGTTTATCAAGTACAATACGGGGGCGGAATGGCTGGTGCATGCTTGCAGCGCCGAAATTTAGCTAAAAGAGGCAGCCTAGAGGAATTTCAGCCATCTCAAGCATTTCACTCACTTATGATAATTGCGCAACTCAAGTAGTCAGGTATTTACTGATGTCTAACCCAAAGAATGACAGTCCGCATGATGGCGATAGCCTGGAAGCTGAACTTGAAGAAGTTCGCCAGCAACTATATGCCGCCATTGATGAATTATACTCACCGCTGCATGAGTTGGTCAGGTCACAAATTGATCGCGCACTGCCCCTTGTCCGCGCTGCGATTGTGCTAGCGGCTGGGGTTGGCAATCCAGATACGGCATCGTTGCGCAACAAGCGTATATTGCTGGCTGCAGCCTTAGAGATGCTCTATGTGGCCCTCCAAACCCATCGCCTGCTACTCTCCCGCACTTCCCAAAATGGGACGCATGGCGATGATTACAGTGCCGACAAATCTTGGCTGGGCAGTGTGATTCTGGCCGGTGATTATTGCTTTAGCCGAGCTGCCATTTTGGCGGTACGTACCGACAGCCCACAGGTGGTCAAAATCTTTGCCAGTGCGCTAAAAGCCGTTAGTGAAGACAATCTCCGCCATCATTTTACGCACACGGCGCCTTCCTTTGATGAAGACGAAACCCTCTACGTTGCGGGTGCCAAAGCTAGTGCTATCCTAGCGGAGCGCACCGAGGAAGAAATCTTAGCGGTCTCTACTTATAGTCTTGAGATTGCCAAGCATTTGTCACAAAAGTCTATCCCCTTCAAATCTGACTTTGGAGAAGGCAATTTTACGCTTGTTCCAGCCCAACGGGCGCGTTGGCAAACCCTATTGCGATGGCTAGCGGTCACTGTCCGCCCCTAGCAGAAATGTCTATCTGGCCGCAGAACAGCGCAGACAAACGGTCTCTGCTGCTTGCACTAAATTGGCTAACCTTCAGATCCCACCTAAGCCGATACCAATTGGTTTTTCCTCAGCTTTTCCTCTGCATATTACTATAACGGTGCGCATCGTTACAATGGCGACCCTTCATCAAATAAAAGAACAAATAGCGCTCGGCGAGCACTTGTAAGACAAAACGAATAAGATTTATCATCCTTTTCTTACAAATGGATAGGTGAATGGCCGATTGTCTGACAAGGTATCAATGTTACACTGCATAGATATGAAATTGTGTAGCGTGTAGCACAGACCTGTTCATACTAGACACTTGGTGCAAACGTAGAAAGGGCGAAACTTTTGTCGCTACGCTGCGTATAGATTGAGAGATATGACACCAGCCAATAACATCCACTTTTACTACTCAGTTCCACGTTTAGGCCTCATAAGCATGACTATGCACTGCGCATTAATGCAGTAACAATTATAACGAATTTAAAGCAATGCTAACGAAACGCCAATGCTTCACAAATCTATTTCTTATCTTTTAACGTCATAATAGATCGAATGGTTATATTTCGACGTTCAATGACTTATTCATCATTCATCATTCATTATTGTTTAATTTATTATTGTTTACCATACTGTTATTTGCCCCGCCGTGTAGACAAATTCTAAGCAAACGCTCATCTATCGGTCTAGACAGAGTTGTAGAAGTATGGTATAGTAATTGTATAGGTTTTGCACATATTTATTTCGTGGTTCTAAGGAAGTGGTATGGTTGCAGACTCACCACTTATCAATTATTACCTGAAAAGGACTTGGTTCCCTATGAAACTTAACATAAAAGATCTACCCACCACTCAGGCGCATCCTTTTAAGCTATCCGCGATGACCAGCGCACCTGGTTTGGGTCATAATAATCTCGCGCAAGCATTGTTATCACTGCGCGAAGAAGATCCTGCCTTTAGCCGAGTAGTTCGTGTCCAGCACCTGGAACGGGGCAGCTTGGTGGCTACGCCCGATGACTTAAGCCACAAAATGTACGTGTTGATGAGCGGTAAAGTCAATATGATTTGCACCAACAACGAAGGCCGTCGGCTGGTGATTGCGACACTGGAGCCGGGTGCTATTTTTGGTGAAGGTGCACTCGATAATCCAGGTGACCCCAACGTTTTTGTTGAGGCGGCTGAACCTGTTGCTGTTTGGATGATTCCGGCTGGCGAAGCACGCAACCTGACGATCCAATACCCAATTTTGGGTTGGGGTCTATTGCAGACCTATGGCGAGCGGCTCTTTCAGGTGGAAAATAGCCTGGAAAATGTGGCTTATAAGAAATTGCCGGAACGTTTGGCCACGCTTTTGCTCGACTTAGCCGATGATCTGAGTGGTACGATTAAAGGAATTAGCCATCAAGCGCTGGCAGATCATTTAGGCACCTATCGTGAAACTGTGAGCGCTATCTTGCGCGATTTCAAGCGCCAGGGCCTTGTTGAACTAGGTTATCGGCGCATTAATTTGGTGGATATTGAAGGTTTGAAGGACATCGGCGGTATTTGGGAATGGTGAGGATTACCTGATAATTACTAGCCACTAATTCGCGTACTTCTTGGTGAGCCGTGTCCTCGATAAAGCATGCTTTCTTGATCGACATTATTGCATCTTTATCATTAACTCATCACTGCTTATAGCAAGCTGCCGGAGATAAGTTTTTATCTCCGGCAGCTTGATGAATGCGCTTGATTAGTAAATTCATCCGACTCTCAAACAAATATACACTCGCTCTATAAATTGCTAGTTGACGAGAGCACATCTTCCTGATATAATATTCTTAAAGCGAAGCCCTCAAACTGCTCGTTTCTCAACCTCAGTGCCGCGTTTGGTTGTTTAATAATTATCCGCAATGGGTTAAATATTTGTTTTCACCCCGACGACCCTTATGGCAAAGCCATTTTACACCTTTTGAGCAAAAATCTAGCATAGAATGACAAAATAATATTGGGCCATCTGATTTATGCTGTTTTGCGGATGATCTTATCCTTATTTGCCAAAGCGAATGGGCATGGGCATCTGTCATAATCAGTCATCGACCCTCGCAATCCCACATTTTCTCTGCACAACAATAGTCTCTACAGCCATCAAAACTATAAAACAAAAACTATAAAACAAAAATTATAAAATAGTAGTCTCACGCGATTAAGTTGATAGATACTAAATTATTCACATTAAATTTTTACTAACATCCATGTTATCCATACCCGCAGCATGATTGCGTTCAGATCCATGGTTATGACGCAAGTTAGCCGCAAAATATTTCATTTGCTGCCGCTCAAATTTGAGCAGAGCAATGGCTAAGAAATTAAAAGGATCAAATCCGAAATGTCAAACTTACAACTCTCAAGCATGACCATCTCACAACTAGATGCCCTTAACCTGGATGAGTTGCGCGAACTCGCCCGTGCATCTGGAATTACTGGCTATACCCGTTTAAAAAAATTCGACTTGGTTATGCGTTTATTGCGCGCCAATGCGGAACAGCAAGGTTTTATCTTTGGCGGTGGCATTCTAGAAATTGTCCAAGATGGGATTGGCTTTCTGCGCAGTGACCACTTTTTGCCCGGTCCTGAAGATGTCTATGTCAGCCAAAGCCAAATCCGGCGTTTTGGGTTACGAACCGGTGATTTTGTGGTGGGACAAGTGCGCCCACCCAAGGATACTGAAAAATTTCATGGCCTCTTAAAAGTAGAAGCTGTGAATGGCTGGGATCCAGAAGAAGCGAAAAAACGGGCCAGCTTTGAGAAGCTAACCCCGATTTTCCCTAACGAACAATTCCTATTGGAAACTCGCTCGAATATTATCTCGACGCGGATGATTGATCTGCTCTCCCCGATTGGCCGTGGCCAACGTGGGTTGATTGTCAGCCCACCCAAAGCTGGTAAAACGACAGTTTTGAAACGACTGGCCAACGGCATCTCGTCCAATTACAAAGATGTCCATCTCATGGTTGTATTGATTGGTGAGCGGCCGGAGGAAGTAACCGATATGGACCGCTCGGTCGAAGCCGAAGTGGTGAGCAGCACCTTCGACGAACCTGTGCAAAACCATGTGCGCGTCGCCGAAATGGCGCTGGAGCGGGCCAAACGGCTGGTGGAAAGTTCCAAAGATGTCGTCATTCTACTTGATAGCATCACCCGTCTGACCCGTGCCTATAACCTGACGGTCCCGCCATCTGGTCGTACGCTATCTGGTGGTATGGATCCAGCCGCTCTCTACCCGCCCAAGCACTTTTTTGGGGCGGCGCGTAATGTAGAAGAAGGCGGCAGCCTGACGATCATTGCCACCTGTTTGGTCGATACGGGCAGTCGTATGGATGATGTAATTTACGAGGAGTTCAAAGGCACTGGTAATATGGAGCTTGTGCTTAGCCGTAAATTGGCCGAGCGCCGCATCTTCCCCGCCTTCGATATTGAACGCAGTGGTACACGGGCCGAAGAAAAATTGCTGGATTCCGAGACGTTGGCCAAGGTCTACACACTGCGCCGTATGATCGACGCGATGGGCGGCGGCCACGAAGCAATCTTGCCAATTGTCGAACGCATGAGCCGCACGCGCGACAATCGAGAATTCTTAGAAACCCTGACGAAGAAATAACGACAGCGAACTGCAAGCAAAATCGTATACGCTCGACCTACGCAAAGCCGACGAATGGGGAATACATAGCCAATCGTCGGCTTTTTGATGCTTAAAATCTAATCAAGCGCTTGGACAACTTTATACTTCATGCTATAATCCGCCCTCGTAAGCATCTAACAGCAACAGCAGCAATCAAAAAGTCAGTCCCGAAAGGTTTTATTTTACTATTCCTGTCTTTATCCTCTGAAGGCAATTAATCGGAGAATCTATATGGCATCAGATGCTAATGCGGCATTTGACTTTGATCCTTCTTCGCGTGTTCCTGCTCTACCCCCTTCTAACACACGAGGAAACTTAAACTTCCCACGCAAAAACCCCATGAAAATAGAAGCATCTGCCGCTCCTCTTTCACAAGCCGATCCGCGGCAAACCGGCACCTCGGTGGTCGCTGTTTTTCAGCCGCCAATGCTCGCTGCCCAAACCCGATCGGCTGGGGTGATGACCTATATCCAAAAGCTGGAAAGCCACCTTCAACAGACACTATCCGATCAAGTGACGCCACTGCGCTTGGCGGGGCATATCTCGGTTTTGGCTGTGGCTGCCATTATTTTAATCTTGAGCCAAATGCAAATGCCTGATTGGAACATCTCGCTCGGCGGGCTTTCCACCAACGTTCTGCAAGGCTCGCAGAATACGCAGCGTGGCACCGGTGGTCAGGTAATTACAATTGATCCAGACACAAACGAAAGCGCCTCACTGCAACCCTCTGTTATTCCATTTACGATTGCACTCGAAAAACCCGCCGCTGCGCAAGGCGCAACTTCCGAACAACTGCGGCCCGACATTCAGGTCTATACCGTAAAATCCGGCGACACTGTGATCGGTATCGCCAATAAATTTGGTTTGCTGCCCGAAACCCTGATGTGGGCCAACACAGAATTAGAAAATGACCCAGATCGTTTAAGCATTGGTGACCAACTGAATATTTTGCCGGTCAACGGTGTGCTTCACATTGTCCGTCCTGGTGATACGCTCTCTTCGTTAGCCTCCAAATACAAGGTAACTGTCGATGACATTGTCAACTCCAAGTTGAACGGGTTGGCCAGTGCTTCAACCGCGGTTGTGGTAGGTACGCAACTTGTGATTCCTAATGGCACAAAGCCATTTATCACGCCCGACTATGCTGCAACCTATACCGGCACAGCGCCAGAAGATGCAGTCAAAGGGTTTGGTTCGTTCTCCTGGCCTGTCGGGGGTGACGTTTCACAGCAATACTGGCGCGGTCACCCAGCGATCGATATCAGTTCGTGGACCGGCAACCCGGTCAAGGCGGCCGATAGTGGCTACGTGGTAACGGTGAGCAGCGGTGGCTGGGGTGGTGGCTATGGCAACCATGTCATCGTTGACCACGGTAACGGCTTTGTCTCACTCTACGCCCACTTGAGCAGCATCTTTGTGCGCCAAGGTGAAGAAGTAACGCGCGGTGAACAGCTTGGCTTAGTGGGCAATAGCGGCAACAGCACCGGCCCTCATCTCCACTTCGAGATTCGCTACGACGGTGTTCAACGCAATCCGGCCAGCTATCTGCCTTAATCAATCTCTCGTATCAAAAAAGTCCGGCGCTAGCGCCGGACTTTTTTATTTGATTTTACTACCGCACACCCAAGTTTTTGTATACAAGAAAGTGTGGGGTGGCATCACATTTTCTGCTGGATTACTCTTGAATACCACCTTCGGTCAGCTGCCGTGGATTCAATAGCCGGTCCAATTCCTCCGCCGTCAACGAGGTTTTTTCTAGCGCTACGTCCTTCAACAACCGGCCTTCCGCATAGGCTTGTTTGGCAATTTTAGCCCCTGTTTCATAGCCAATCACCGGGTTGAGCGCGGTCACGATAATGGGGTTGCGCCCGACCAGGCTGCTGACGCGCTCCTCGTTAACCGTAAAGCCGGCAATCGCCATATCGGCCAGCACCCGGCTACCATTCGCCAGTAGACTGATGCTTTGGATCAAATTATAGGCAATGACGGGCAACATCACATTCAACTGGAAATTACCAGCCTGGCCGCCAATTGTAATTGTCGCATCGTTGCCGATCACCTGGGCGCAAACCATCGTCACCGCTTCTGGGATGACAGGGTTGATCTTACCCGGCATAATGCTGCTGCCCGGCTGCAAGGCCGGCAAGACAATCTCACCCAGCCCGGCAATCGGCCCGCTGTTCATCCAACGCAGATCGTTGGAAATTTTCATCAAACTGACAGCAACCACTTTCAATTGGCCGCTCACTTCCACGGCCGCATCCTGCGCGCTGAGGCTTTCAAAGTAGTTGGGGCTAGCGACAAGCGGTAGCCCGCTCATTTCGGCCAGACGGGCAGCGATACGCACGCCAAACTCCGGGTGCGCATTAATACCTGTGCCGACGGCGGTGCCACCTTGTGCTAATTCGGCCAGGCGGGGCAAGGTGGCTTCAATGCGTTGAATGCCATGCCGAATTTGGCTGGCCCAGCCACCCAATTCCTGGCTCAAGCGTACTGGCATAGCATCCATCAAGTGGGTGCGCCCGGTAAGGACCACATGATCGACCTGCGCCGCTTTGTCGATCAGCGCTTGGTGCAGATGACGAAGCGCCGACAGCAAATCATCGTGAATGGCGAGATAGGCGCTGAGGTGGATGGCCGTTGGAATCACATCGTTGCTGCTCTGGCTCATGTTGATGTGGTCGTTAGGGTGTACCTTGCTGCCCAGGTGTTGGGTCGCCAACGTCGCCAATACTTCGTTGGCATTCATATTCGTGCTCGTGCCCGAACCAGTCTGGAAGATGTCGAGGGGGAAATGGCGATCATGTTGACCGTTTTCCACTTCTTGGGCGGCTTGTTCAATGGCGGCAGCCATATCAGCTTGTATCAAGCCTAAATCGCGGTTGACGGTGGCTGATGCGCCTTTGATCATGCCCAACGCCCGAATAAAGACACGTGGGAAGCGCAGGTCGCTGATGGGAAAGTTGTCTACCGCGCGCTGTGTCTGCGCACCGTACAGAGCATCGGCTGGGACTTTGACCTCACCGAGGCTATCGCGCTCGATGCGGTAGGTTGGCTCTGACATAATCAGTTCACTCCTTAGGTTTATTTTTAATTGTTTGTACTTTTAATTTTATCCACAATGCTCACAAGTATATCACTGCTCTTGGGTGAATGCACGTTTTTTTTATTTGCCTCTTACTCTATAGTCATGTCTGCCCACGTTTGCTAGCGATATGCCGCGCTGCGTTATAGGTGTAGATTGATTTTTACCCCTTTTCTTCATTCTGGGGTATAATAGGAGAGCTACAGAAATGGACTTCCTTTGCTCTCTGATCCTGCCTTAAACACAATGATATTCATGCCTATTCATACAAACGGTGCGGAAGCCAAGCCGAGCGCGGCTGACCCCGCGAAGATTCAAATTTATACCCTTGGCACTTTGCAAGTCGTGCGTGATACCAAGGCGGTGACCGAGAGCGACTGGCACACGCGCCAGGCGCGCCAATTGCTCAAGATTTTGATCACCGAACGGCCACGACCGGTCTCCACCGACCGCCTGATTGAAATTTTGTGGCCAGAAAGCACACCCGCGGCGGCTGCAACCACATTGCGCAGCGCCATCAACGCCCTGCGCAATGTGTTGGAGCCGAACCGCCGCAACCGCGCCCCGTCTACCTATATTGTGACCGAGACGCCTGGCTATGCATTCTGCGGCCATGTCGATATCTGGTTAGATGTCGATACTTTTGAGCAATTGCTTGATCAGGCCGAGCGAACCGTCGAGCAGCCAGCGCGCCGCCCTTTGTTGGAAGCTGCGCTTGAACTGTACAAGGATGATTACTTAATCAGCGACCCCTATGCCGACTGGGCGCAAAATGAGCGCGAGCGCTTGCGCGAGCGTTACTTTACCGCCCTCTTGCAACTGGCGGCAATTCAGGCGGCGGCAAACCAATATGCCGTAGCGATTACCACCTGCCGGCGCATTCTGGCCCGCGATGAGGTGCGTGAAAATGC
>JBBRVA010000095.1:0-14498 GCA_038247295.1 Caldilineales bacterium
ATAACTCCGACCGTCGTCGCTGCGGGCTCACCCTACGCTATTGCGCCGCCGAGGTGCGCGCGTATATGGATTGGAATCAAAAGGGCGTGATCGTCAGCGGATCCGACCCGACCGGCCATTGGGCCAATCAGGCCCGGCCAGCGTAGAATTGATTATATGGCAAATAACTTCTCCCGTTGTGGCGTTTGAGGATGAGGCATTCATACAGTAACAAGGCCAGTCTTCAAACAAATTTCAATTGAATAAGGTTGCGGTATCCCCCATGCAAATATTCGATGACTTTGAAATTACGATTATTTCAGAAGAACCACCCGCGTTGGGTGCCAATGTCACCATTCGTTATGCCGATGCAACTGAAACAAGTACTTTTAGCCTTAGCGGGGTTGCATCGGCTGTGGAAAGCCTGAACCGCGCACTGGCAGCGAATCTCCCCCTGCGCGATGAGTTGCAAGCAGCGGGTGCTATCCTCTTTGATACGCTCTTTGCTGGCCGTATCTTTCGAACCTACACCAAAAGCTTGACCCTGGCCGACGAACATCAACATAAGTTACGCTTGCGTCTCGTTTCCCAGCTTGCTTCGATCATGGCTGTGCCCTGGGAATATCTCTACGACCGTGACTTGGAACGCTGGTTGGCTTTACAGCCGGAAATTTCCGTGGTGCGCACCTTGCCTGGGGATAGCCACAAGCCAGTGCCAGTTACAGGTAATTTGCGTGTCCTGGTTATGCTGGCCGCCCCCACCGATCTGCCGCAGTTGGAAAGCGAGCGCGAGTGGACCAACCTGGAAGCAGCCGCGGCGCTGGCGGCGATTGAACTCATCCGCGTTGAACCGACGTATGAAGCATTGCTCGATGCCTTACGCGAGCTGCCCCATATTTTTCACTTTGTCGGCCACGGTGTCTTTGATGATGCCACCCAACAGGGTAGCTTGGCCTTTTGCCATAGAAATGGTACCGCGAAGCTGATTGCGGCAGATAAGCTGGCGACCCTATTAAGCGGCTGTTCAAGTTTGCGCCTTGTCCTGCTCAATGCCTGCGAAGGCGCCACTGTCGGCACACGTTCGGCTTTTGCTGGCACGGCTCAGAGGCTGATCCAACAAGGGGTGCCGGCCGTGATTGCGATGCAGGCCCCCATTATTGATGATCACGCCGTACGCTTTAGCCAGGAGTTCTACCGCGCGCTGGCAGATGGCTACAGCGTGGAAGCGGCCGTGGGTGAAGGACGTAAACGGATCAACGAGGTGGCCCATACCTGGGGTATCCCGGCGCTTTATTTTCAAGGCGTAGAACCGTTTTCCATTGAGCCGTTGACCGATCCCCAAAAGGCGGCTCGGCTGTGGCAGAAGGTGCAAGCCAATCTAGCCAAGCAGGCCGGCTTTGATGCAACCAGTGTTCAACCCTTGGCGGAACAAGCGGTTGTGCAGATGCGAACCGCGGTTGACGAAATTTTGAAGCTTGATCCGGCGCACGCTGAAGCGGGCAAAATGCTGACGCGCTTGGATCATCTGGTGGAGGCGGATCGGCTTTATGCTGTCGTCCAAAGCTATTATCAAAAGCAACAGTGGCGCGAGGCGTACCGCACGCTAGAGTTGATCCAGCGCCTGGTACCAAACTATCGGGATATCTGGTCGTTATCAGCCGAGGTTAAAGGCAAACTTGACAATGACCCACCGCCACTGCCGCTAGATTACGAGCAGCAATATCGAGAGTACCAGCCCATGCTTAATGCGCTGAAAGATGGGTGGCTCGTGCCTTTTTTTGGCTGGGATGTTAGCTGGATGGGGCGCCCAGATCAAGATGCCTGGGTACCCGGCCAATATTTGCCCAGCTTGGATGAGCTTACACACTTTCTGGCCGCGTCCTTGGGCACGCAGATTCAGGTCGGCTCTTCGCTGCTGCAGGTCTCCCAATATACAGTCTTGTTAGAAGGCGAGTCTGCGCTTTACCGGCGGTTGGGCGAGCTCTATACGCAATCGTCACCGACAACGATTTTGCATCGTCTCTTTGCTAGTCTCTCGCGGCGGCTGCGCGCGAAGGGGTATCCCAAGGATACCAACCGCCGTTTTGTGCTTTTTACCATTGCATTTGACGACCTAATGGAGCGCGCGTTTGCGGAAATCGATCAGCCCTATCATCTTTTTGCCTATCGTCATCGGATTTTAGAAGATGGCGTTGAAAAACCGGCCGGCTTTATCCATATTGCACCAGATGGCACCGAGGCAGAAATTCTGACGCCCAACACCTACAATGCCCATGATGGGGACAATCACCCGATCTTGGTCAAACTGTGTGGTTTACGCGTCACCGACCAACCGGATAGCGTTTTGATCACCGAAGACCAATACCTGGATTATCTGCCTGCCCAGGAAATTGGCGCGCTCCTGCCCATGACCCTGCTGAATCAAATCAAGCGCCGCAACTTTGTCTTCTTTGGCTACAACTTGCAGCCCTGGCATTTTCGTCTGCTTTGGCAACGTATGCGCTTTCAAAAACGCCGCTTGCACGATAAAAGCTGGGCCTTTGTCCCTGATCTATCGGCAATTGAGCGCGAATTTTGGCATAGCCAAGACATTACACCAGTGGTAGGCGCCCCCGAAGGCGTAGTTGCCTATGTCAATCAATGGTTGGAGACATTATGACACACGCCGTGATAAGCTCTGACATGGACTCACCTTATCGGGGCCTCACCCCTTACACCGAGCGCGATGCTGCCTATTTCTTTGGTCGCACCACAGAGATTGCCACGCTTACGGCGAATCTGGAAGTGGCTCGGCTGACGATCTTTTATGGGCCGAGTGGCGTCGGCAAAAGCTCGGTGCTGCGCGCGGGTGTGATCCACCAACTCCGGCGCGCCCAAGAAAACCTCCAAACCACCGGTCAACCTAGGCTCATCCCGATCTACTTCAATCGTTGGCAGACGGACCCGCTCACCGGGCTGACCCAGGCGACTGCCGCTGCCATCCAAGCTGCGACAAGCAAGCAAACCACCGTTGATGACAATGGTACGACAGAGCCACAGCTTCCCACACCCTCTTTTACCACCCAGCTCCGCACCTGGATCGAGCAGACTGACAGCGAGTTGCTTTTTGTGCTCGATCAATTTGAGGAATACTTTCTTTATCACAACGAAGAGCGTGGGCCGGGTAGTTTTGCCCATGAGTTGGTCCAAGCGATCAATAGCCCGTATCTGCGTGCCAATTTCTTGCTCGCGCTGCGCGAAGATGGCCTGGCCCGCTTGGACCACTTCAAAGGCCAGATTCCTTTTTTGCTCGACAACCGCCTCAGCATCCAACACCTGGATCGCCGTGCTGGCTATGAGGCGATTACAGCGCCATTGCAGCAGTACAACAAACAGTATGCCACCGGTTACACACTTGAACCAGCCCTGATCGAGGCGGTGCTCGACCAGGTGGGCCGCGGTAAGGTGGCACTAGGCAAACAGGGCAGCGGTCTCGGGGCAACGGAAACAGCCAACGATCGTGTTGAGGCGCCTTATCTACAGTTAGTGTTGACGCGCTTGTGGGAACAGGAGCGTCTGGCCGGGGCGGCGACATTGCAGCTAGCCACGCTCGAAGCGCTGGGCGGCGCCGTATTCATTGTTGCCAACTATCTCAACGATACCATTGCTAGTCTCTCGGTCGAGGAACAGGCCATGGCGGCCCACTTCTTTGATCGTTTGGTTACCCCTTCCGGCGCGAAGATTGCTTTGACCTTGGATGAACTGGCCCACTACGCGGAGGCTGAACCGCTTGCCGTGCAAAGTGTTTTACAGCAATTGCAGGATAAACGGTTGCTGCGCAGTGTCCAGTCACCCGCCGGGGTAAGCCAATACGAAATCTTTCACGATGTGTTGGGGCGGGCCATTTTGGATTGGCAAACCCGCTATCAAAAGGCCCAGGAAGAGCAGGAACGTCTGACCACCGAGCAAGAATTGCGAGCGGAAGCTGAACGCCGAGCACTGGAAGCGGCGGAACGCGCCGATCTGGAAGAACGCGCGCACCGTGATGCCCAGGCCCATGTAGCGGCGGAACAGCGCTACAGCCGTCGTCAACGTTGGTTGTTAGGGGTAATGGCGGTGTTGGTGGTGGCGGCCATCCTATCAGCTGTGATTGCTTACAGACAGGCACGGGTGGCGCTCGTACGCCAAGTCGCATCAGAGGCCATTGCTCTTTCCAGTACAGAGCCGGACACCGCACTGCTCCTTGCCGTAGAAGCCTATCAACGCCAAAGTGGCAATATACCAGAGGCGCACGCTAGCCTGTTGGCGGCCATGCAGTGTTGTGCGGATGCCGCCCTTACTTTTTTGACAGGCCATACCGATCGCGTCTGGGATGTGGCCTTTAGTTCACAGCAAAATATCCTCGCCTCTGGCGGCGATGACGGCACAATCATGATCTGGGATTTGGCCACACAGCGCGCCCTGACAACCATTACCAATCCCCAGACTTTCGCCAGCATTTATAGCATTGCCTTTAGCCCAGACGGGAAATTGTTAGCCGCGGGGGATGGCGAAGGATCGATCATTTTGCGCGATACCGCCACCTGGACAACGCTCGAGCCAGTCATGCGCGGCCACACCTATAATGTTCATAGTCTCGCCTTTAGCCTGGATGGTACGCGATTAGTCTCCGGCGGCGCCGATGGCCGAGTCATTGTATGGAACGTTGCAACGCACGAATTAGAAAAGATGACGCCAACCCCGCATACGGACTGGGTCTGGGATGTTGCCATCAGCCCGGATAACCGCACCGTAGCTTCGGGTGGCCGCGACAAAAAGTTGATTCTGTGGGATATAGAATCAGAGAATCCCTTGACGGCTACGCTCGTGTTAACCGATGGGCTACCCATTTTGACCAGCGTTGCTTTCAATCGCGACAAGGAACATTTGCTGTTAGCCACAGCCGGTGCAGGGACTGGTTACCCGATTATGGTTTGGGAGATGCAACCCTGGCAGCAGACCCATACGCGCCCCACCAATAAGTCATTCCGTTCTACCCACACAGGAACGGTCTGGGGGCTAAGTTTTAGCCCCGTTGATGATCAGGTATTAGTGAGCAGCAGTGAGAGTGGCACCGTCCGTGTCTGGCAACTAAAAAATAGCCAAGATATTACCAATGCAACTTTGACAGCACGTAGTCTGGGCATCGCTGCAGGTGAGATTGGCCTTTTTCGCCTGGCTGTCAGCCCGGATGGGAAAACAATAGCAACAGGTGGTTTCGATGGCTTGGTCAAGCTGTGGCAGACGGACGAAAGCAATTATGTGATTCGGCATCAAGCGTCGATTCGCGCCCTAACCTTACTGAATGATGGCAGAACATTGGCGGCCAGCAGTGAGGATGGTGCGATCAGCTTTTGGGATATTGACAAAGCGCAGCAACAATCAACTCCACACCAGGTCGTCCACGAACAGTCGTTGAAGATAAGTGCGATTAGCCCTGATGGCGGGCTCTTGGCCGCGCCCGGAATTAGCAACACGATTGTGCTCTGGGATACGGCAACCGGACAGCAGGTGATTACCCTGACCAGCTCGATTACTTCACCGCTGCTCTCCCTGCTATTTAGCCCAGGTGGCAACCGCCTGGCCAGCGGCTATAAGAATGGCGATCTGTTATTATGGGATGTACAAGCCGAAAAATTACTTGCGCCATTAAGCGGTCATCCTGGGCTGGTTACCAGCCTCACCTTCAACCGTAATGGCACGATCCTTGTCTCTGGCGGATGTAGCACTTTAATTGGCAATCGCAATGACATTATCTGTGGTCGGGGTGAGATTCGCGTGTGGGACACGGTTGGCTTTCGTCAAATCGGTCAAACGATCAAGGGGAAATCCGGCGCGGTGAATGTTCTTCGGCTTCATCCGCAGCAATCCGATTTATTAGCCGTGGGCAGCAATGATGGCATCGCCATGTTGGTCAATATCCATAAGCCAGCCGAACGCTTAACCATGGGATCACGCGGTGGATCAATCCAGGCATTGGCGTTTAGTCCCGATGGTCAATATCTGGCGGTGGGTCGCAACACGTATGAGTTTAGCCTGTATGATACGAAAACGGGCCAAATTTTCGGTAAAACATTTCGCGAGCACGACGCAGGGATCACAACACTGGCTTTTAGTCCTGATGAAAAGTGGCTTTTTTCAGGCAGCCGCGACAATACTGTCGTTGTCCATAATTTGAACCCGTCCACCTGGGTTGCGCACGCCTGTCGCCTGGCCAACCGTAACCTTACACGGGTCGAATGGACACGTTACCTGGGCAGTGCCACCTATCGTAGGACCTGTGCTAACTTACCCGCTGGGGAGTAACCTGTCAAAGTCATTCAACGCGCTACTCTCCACACCTACGGTATCATTTTAGTATCCTAGCTGTGCAATTTCTGCTGAGATTTATCTAGACGATCGCCCATGCGACGACTTATCCGTGGCGCGCAGGGAGCAGCCCTTGAAGCTGCCTCCCTCTCTTCTATTATCTCTGTTGCTAAAGACAAACTAGCTGGTTGTGATTGGACCAGAGTACGAGTATAATGGCGCTTCGTTTATTGTGCTTGTATGATTCAATCCAACAATCATCAGCCGAAAGTGTGCAAAACAGTCTATTTGCACACTTTCGGCTGATGAGCCTCAACCCAATGACAAAGAGGAAGCCTTGAGTACACCTGCCCCATCCCCCTTGTCCGCTGCGGATTCGGATCCCAACGCGATTTTACGCTTACCGGAGTTTCGTTATCTGATGGCGGCACGCGTCTGCCAGGCACTGGGTGGCATCAGTTTCGCTACGGTGATTGGCTACCAGCTTTATCAACTGACCAAAGATCCACTGTCGCTGGGCTTGCTCGGTTTGGTCGAAGCGATCCCGGTGCTTTCACTCTCTTTGTTTGGCGGCCATATTGCCGACCGCAACGACCGCCGACGGATTGTTTTGACGGCGGCAGCGGTACAAATTATCTGTATCTTGCTTTTAATGCTGATTGCGCTGCAAGCCGAACGTACCAATGTGTTGGCTATTTATGCCGTTGTTTTCTTTCTGGGTATTGCCTTTGGCTTCGCTCGTCCTGCCGCCTCGGCTTTTGAACAACAGGTGATCCCGCTGGGCCATGCTGCACGTGGCGCATCATGGCTGAGCAGCGTAGGATCTGGCGCAGCGATTGTCGGTGGACCGCTGGCCGGGTTGGCGATCGATCAACTCGGCATCCCGACCACCTTTGCGATCATTGCCGGCCTGTTTGCCTTGGCTGCTTTCTCGACCGCTATGATTGCGCCCAAACCAGTGCCGCCACCGGTGGAAGGCGAGACGATCTGGCAAAGCTTGCGTCAGGGACTCAGCTTTGTCTTTCACAGCCAACCACTGGTCGGCTCGATGGCGCTTGATCTTTTTGCCGTGCTCTTTGGCGGTGTGATTGCACTGCTGCCGGTCTTTGCCAATGATATTCTACACGTGGGCGCAACGGGGCTGGGCATCCTGCGCACGGCGCCATCGGTGGGCGTGCTCTTGATTATGCTCCTGGCCACGCGCCGACCGCCGACCCAACATGCCGGGCGCAACTTGCTCCTCTGTGTGGCCGGCTTTGGCATCAGCATGATCGTCTTTGGGCTTTCGCATAACTTTATTCTTTCGCTGGTCGCCCTCTTTTTCAGCGGCGTCTTTGACGGCGTCAGCATGATTATCCGCGATGTGATTATGCGCGTACTGTCACCGGAACATATGCGCGGGCGGATTGCGTCGGTGGGCTGGGTTTTTATCGGCGCATCAAACGAATTGGGCGCGCTAGAGAGTGGCGTAGCGGCCCGACTGCTGGGGACAGGACCTTCTGTCTTCTGGGGTGGCTGTGTAACGATGTTGGTCGTCGCTTTGGTTACATGGCAGGCGCCCAAACTCCGCCAGTTGAAACTATAAGTTACTCCCCGATAAATCGCACCCAGAGGGTACCCGGCTTGTCCCTGGCTCTGCAACGGTGCTCTGTTGCAGCCGAGACATCAGGCTGCGCCCAGTGGGCACCCGCGCCAGCCCAGAGATATTGTTCGCGGCGTTGACATCGGCATTGCAGGCTGATCTGGCGACGCTTTCTGCCAATCAAACCCATCAGACCATTGAAGAAGCCAGCCATGCCTCACTGGCGTTCAACCCGCAACATGCACAGGTGGTTAGCGCAGCGATTTTACAAGTAGTCGATGCCGTGCGCACGGGGCAACCATTACAATAACCTGGCTATGCAGGCCGCGGTGACAGCCTATCAACGGGGCTTTGGCGCAACACCGGCCTTCTTACGTTCGGGTGGATCGATTCCGGTGGTCAATACTTTGCAGACATTGCTCAAAGTGCCAACCGTCTTGATGGGTTTTGCCCTACCCGATGACCGCAACCACGCCCCGAATGAGCGCTTTCACCTTGATCAATTTTATGGCGGGATTGCGACCTGTATTGCGTTTTTGGCTGCGCTGGGAAAGGATGCCAGGCTTGCTCATGATCATCGATTGTCACTGTCACGCCGGCCAGGGTGAAGGGCTGCTCGACCATTGGAGCACCGCTGCACCGCTAGACGCCTATCTGCGGCGCGGGCGGCAGGGATTGACCGCACGATTGTTTTTGCCGCGCGTCACACCGATTATGCCAAAGCCAATGCTGGTGTGGCAAGAATCGTGGCCCAGCATGGGCACCGCTTGATCGGTTTTGCCTGTGTCCACGCCGTGCGCGATGCGGGCAGAATTGAGGCACTAGTCCAGCGCGCTGTGGCGCAGTGGCATTTTCGCGGGACAAGGTCCATGCCCACGAAGCGCCCGCCTCGCGCGAGGTAGCCGCCGCAGCGCACCGCTTTCGCCTGCCAGTTTTGTACGATGTGATCGGCCGCACCTATCTGATCGAGATGATCGCGGCGCAATGTCCCGATGTCAATTTTATTATCCCCCACCTGGGCAGCTTTGCCGACGACTGGCGCGCTCACCGACAGGTGATCGACCAGATCTGCCGTTTGCCCAATGTCTACGCCGATACATCCGGTGTCAAACGTTTTGATTATGTCGTGCAGGCGGTGCAACGCGCTGGCGCACACAAACTGCTCTTTGGGTCGGATGATCCGTGGTTGCACCCGGCGTTAGAGTTACAGAAGATTCGTTTACTTGGTTTGCCGCCGCAGGATGAGGCGTTAATTTTGGGCGGCAATGTGGCGCGCTTGCTGGGGGTGAAAACCGCGGCAACCAGACAAAGTCAGCCTGCGTCGTCTAATGGTTAACCGGCTGGGGATCACTTGATCCCCAGCCGGTTAATTTTTACTCGATTACATTGCGCTTATAGAAGGCGCATTGCCTTGAAGGAAAGATCCCTGCGTAAGGCAAGCAGCTTACTTCTGCACCATCGGCAGATAGATCAACACCTGCCCTGTATCAGGATTGCCCGTCGCCTGGCTGACGATAATTGTCGCCGTGTTGGCCGGGTTGGTGCGATCCACATAGGTGAAAGTGCCAGCGCTATTCAGGCGCAGTTTGTAGCTTTCGCCGCCGGTCAGCAGCCCACTGTCCCAACTGACGGCCGCCGCACCGCTTGTGGCGCTGACAACCAGATCGTCGCTGGTCGCGGTGTGCCCGTCCACATCCAGGTTTACCCATTCGATCACCGCGCCCGGCTGTACGGTGACAATCGCGGGATTGAAGCCTTCGTCGCCCATTTCGATCACCTGGGTGGCAGCATCGGCAATATTGGGCGTCAACCATACGTCGTAGTGGACCAATTCGTCTACGACGGCGATATCGACGCTACGGTAGGGTTGGTAACCGGCGTGGCTCGCGGCCAGACGATAAGTGCCAGCCGGTGTCCAGAAGCTGAAGTAGCCATCCGCCAGCGTGCTCTGCGGGTTGATCTGGTCATAATCGGCGGCGGGCCAGAGTGAGAAGGCGCTATCGTTGCCGGTGCTGCCCGCTGTCGCCACCGCTTCCAGACAAGAAACCTGGGCTGCGCTGATGGGCTGGCGAGTGTTGACATCATAGACTACGCCTTCGGGGTCGATCAGAATCTTGCCACCAAAGGTGATTTCATTGTCACCGCAAACCACGGTGAGCGACATCGGTTCCGGCTGCGGATCTTCGGCTCGGTCGCCGGTTGTGAAACTGCCCACATAGAGATCGCGGGCGGCGGCGTAGGTCAAGGCGACTTCACCCACGACCGGCACCTCGATTGTGGCGCTGGCATTCGGATCCGTGCAGCAGATTTTCACCGTCAAGGTGTAGTGCATGTTGGCCCGTAGGCGAACGCTCCAACCGTCGGCGTCGGTGCGGCCGGTTTCGTCGACCGGGCGGCGCACATTGCCGTTGGCGTCGATCAGGCGCAAGCTCAACGGGTCGTAGGCCAAGGAACTGTCCACAATCACGGTTACCGTCGCTGATGCGGGACTGGTGAGGCCATTCTTACGGGCGATGGCGGAGAGCGTGTGCGTGCCATCAGCCAGGGTGGCTGTGTGTGTCCAGCGTCCATCGGTGGCGTTAGCGTGCAGGGTAGCGATGAGTACCCCATCGATGTAGAGGTCTACTTCGCTGGCCGGTACGGCACGACCGTGAATCTCCACGGTGTTATTACAGGTGGTGCCATTGCCCGGCCCGGTGATAAGGGGCGAGCGCAAGCCCAACTGTACGGTGGCTTCCGCCATATTATTCTCAGCGTTGCCATCGTTGTTGGCGCTGATCACGACTTTATTGGTTAATGTCGGTAATTGTTCCACCGCCATACGGAATTTAACCCGCAACACGATGTTGCCGCCGTGCCCTGGCTCTAAGTCGCCCCCATTGAAGACGAGCGTGTTGCCGTCGCGAGTGTAAGCCAAGTTTGGTACCGACCGCACTTCCAACCGCGCATCTTCCACAGGAATACCGGTGGGCAGCACGTCGCTGATGCGGACACTGCTCGCAACTTCACTGCCCAGGTTGTGATAGTTGATGTGCCAGATCACTTCGCCATTCACAAAGCCGGGTTCGCCCTCAAAATCCTGGCGTACAGCCCCCTCTTTGCGAATCATCACATCGGCGCCGTCCACGGGTTGGCCAAAGTGTAGCTTGTAGTCTTCTGTCTCGCCCAAGGCGAAGGGACGATCGTAGCCGCGACCATCGCCGTAATTGATACCGCCGGCGGTTAGCGTCTTGTTGGCGGGGCGTTCGCTGAGGGTGACCCGCAGCCAGGCGGGTTTTTCACTCAACTTGGCATCCCAGGCGACCAGTCCCGTGCGCACGCGGATTACATGCAGCCCCGGGCCCAGTGTCGTCACGTTGACAGGCTGGTCGATGGCGATATGCTCCAGCGCCACGCCAGGCAGACCACCGACGGGGGCCGGACATTGGGCGACATCTTCCCAGTCGCCATCGCGGTTGCTGTCCAACCAGACATTCAGATAACCCAGACCCTGCTGTTCAGCCAGATGGGCCGCGGCGCGCGGTGAGATAAAGACCTCGACCGGAATGGTTGTCGTCGCGCAATCCGTGAAGCTCAATAAGTTGGGGCGCAAGCCGTCGTCGTGGCGGTCCAGGTTGGCCCCCGATGCCCCTAACGCGCGCAGGGGCAGGATGTTGTTGGTCGGGTCAACATCTGGGCCGCGGTCGGCTTCGACTTCCTGGCTTACCAGTTGGCCCAGGTGGAAGGGGCGCGGGAAGACGTGCATGGGACCTTGCGGCAGCCCAGTGGCTGGGTCAAAGACGGTAGGGAAGAGGGCCTTGATGCCAACGTAGGCTTCCATAGTTTTGGTAAAGTGGTTGCTGCTGTCCGGCGCGTCACCCAGATCTGGGCGGCTACCTTGCGGATCTTGGGCGGGGTTGTCCTGACCAAGGCAGAGATCGTCAACGTAAAATTCCTGGCCGCCGACGGCAAAGGTGTTGATCGCACCCACGGCACGTACGCCGCCGCGATCGTTGCCAAAACCGTTGAGCACCGAGATATTGACGCCACCGATCACCAGGCCATCAATGTCGGCCAAGTTGGCAAAGTTGCGGAAATCACCATTGATCGCGATGTTGAGGTTGCCGCCATATTCACCAAAACGAAAGCGCAAGCCATCGACGGCGGCAGCCAACACGACTTCTAGATTACTATTATTCACCTCTAACTCTTGACCGACACCACCGGCCAGGCCACCGTTTTCCACTTCGATAAAACCGGCGGCGGTAGGTGTGCCATCGGCCCAAACGAATTGGCGTACAGCAAAATTGAGGCCATTGCTGGCAAAGGTATCGCCGACGTGATAGACCGTGCCGAGGGCCAGATCTTCGAAACTGGTGCACTGCACAGCCTCCGGTGCAGCCACGGGGACAGCAACGGGGGCGGCGAATGCTTGCATGGCGGTGGCGAGCAACAGGGCAATTAGCACCGTAGCTGCGCCAATCCAGCGCGAAACGGAATGTGTACTCATTGTGACTCCTTTCAAGCTAGAACAGTTGAATGGTGGGTAAATGGACGCTTGCGCCAGCCGCACTGGTTTGGGATGGACGGCCCTTATGCGACCAGACGGTTAAATTTGAATGCTTCTGCATGATACAATGCGCAAAGTGATCACTACTGGCATTTACTTTGTGTAATCGGCTCAAATCGGCTCGCGTTCGTGGGGTGAAATGAAGCAGTGGGTGTGATACAATAGGGTAACGCAATATGGAGGAGAAGTTTAGGCGTAGGTCAGTGCCTCTGTGATCAGATGAGATGGTGCCAGGATGACAGGATGACAGTGGGGTTTGCCCAAGTCATCCCATCATCCTCTCATCCTGGCAGATCACCGCCTAACCAGGCTTGACCGCTGGAAGCGTGACCTACGTGAAAAAAGCTGTTGCTTGGTAATCGCATTACCAAGCCGTGCTTGTATTACTTTTGCACAAAGGGTAGGTAAAGCCGCTGCTCGACCGCTGCGACGGGCACGCTGTAATCAAGCGCGTTGGATTGCGCCAGGATCACGCCATCTTCGTTCTGCGCGATGACGGCTAGTTGGTAAGCAGAACCAGCTTCCGGTTTTTGCACCGTGAAAGTGGTCTGCGTGATGGGCACGCTTTCGATGACCGTCCAGTTGACGCCTTCGGCCTCTTTGGCCACCAACCAGTAACCGATAACGCCGGCGTTGCCGGTTGGTGTCCAGCTCAATTGAACGAGATCACCCACGGTTGCGACGGTCAGACGCAACGTTTCGGTCACTTCTGCCGTTGTCAATACCGGTGGGATGTATTGGCAGCGTTCGCCAATTGTCGGCGTGAGCGGGTTGGTGTACCAACTGGCGATAAAGTTATCCCACTGCCCGTCGCGCACCGCGGCAAAGGTGGTGGCGATCTCGACGGTCTGCGTGGGTGTGGCCGACCAAACGGCAGTAAGCGGCGCCGTTTCCTTGTAGATACTGGCGCGCCAGACCACCGCGGCGGGCAAATTGCGCGCTAGCGGCGCCAGCAGCGTTAGGGTATCTTCGTAATTCCAGAAGGTTTCTGGGGCGATGTAGGGACGACCGGTGCGCACCATTTTGTGGACATTGGCGAGTGCGGTTAACACGTTGGCCGCGGCCGCGTTAACACCATCCGGATCACCGGACGCAAAAGCGCGTTGCAAGTTGCGCGCAAACGAGCCTGCCCCCAACATTTCATCAGGTGGGCCAAGTTTCATGTTGCCGCGACCACATTGGGTGGTATCAACATAGAGGCTATTGAGGGCGGCGGTCAAGATCCAATTGTCTTCTCCCCGTGCCGTAGCAGATTGGAGCGCAACGCCTAGATCGCTGACTGCGTTGAAGATCGGAACAATCTCGGCGCTGCGCAGCCAGAAGATCACATTCGGCTCGCGATCGGTTAGGGCTGCTTGGTAGATATGGGTGATGGCGTTGGCCATCAATTCGGGCGTGGCAGTTGGCGTCAACTCGGGCAAGTATTTGTGGTACGGAGCGGCCAGCCAAGCATAGTTGGGCGAAGCAACAAAGACGCGCGCACTGTTGCGCACTTCGTAGAGCACATCCAGATTACCCTGAAAGCATTGGTCAAAGAAGATCACGTCGAAGGGATTGGCGCCGTTGTCGGTGGCGGCGGCCAGCGCTTGGGCAAAATCCAGCGTGCTCAGGTAGCCGCCGTCGTTGGTGACATCACCCGGTGTCATGTCTACGCCGCGCGGCAAGGCCGGCACACCAGGCAGCGGATCGGCGTGAATGGCCGCGACCACCGCGGTGGTGTCGGCATATTCGGGCGCCAACCCAGCGCCATGCCCCATCAGGCTGAGCAATGTGCGGCTGGCTGGGTAACGTTGACGGGCGAGCTTGAGAAACCAGGTTAGCACTTGCGGATCGGTGGTATCCAACTCATCCGTGCCCCATTGCTCGCGCACAAGCTGGGTTGGTGTGACAATTCCATTCTTTGCTTCGAAAACAGTCGTGTTGTGATCGCCGCTGCGGTCGGTTAACATGACAACGCGCACATTTGGATTCAACGCCGTGCCAATGCGGACGCGTTGAATAATACTCTCGACATAGGGCGAGAGGTCATTATCGGCGGGAAAGAAGATGATGAGGAGCACG
>JBBRVA010000096.1:0-14442 GCA_038247295.1 Caldilineales bacterium
AGTGGATCAGTAAGTCAGTGGATCAGTAAGTCAGTGGATCAGTAAGTCAGTGCTCACTGTCGAATTGACTTACTGTCGTACTGTCCTACTGATCCACTGTCGCAAGCAGGACAAGGAATTCCCTATGAGTACATCTGGAGCCGCCACCATTGACCCCAATGTTCTGCCCGGGCCGATGGCGAGTGGCGAAGGCGCATTCGGGCCTATCCGCCGTTTTGCCCAGACATCTAGGATCGGCGCACTTTCGGCTGTCTTTTTAGTCGGCTTGGTGCTGATTGCCATTTTTGCCGATCAGGTGGCGCCCTACCACCCATTGGAGGCAGACTTTAGAGCCTTGCGCCAGCCGCCATCGGTTGCGCATTGGCTTGGCACCGATAATCTGGGCCGCGATGTGCTTAGCCGGCTGATCCACGGTGCGCGCATCTCGCTCTCCATCGCCTTTATTTCTACCGTGCTGGGCAAGCTGATCGGCGTCGCCTGGGGCATCCTCACCGGCTATCTAGGGGGCTCGTTTGATCTGATCAGCCAACGCATTGTTGACGTGTTGCTAGCTTTTCCAGGCATTATTTTGTCGATGCTGCTGTTGTCGGCGCTAGGGGGCGGCTTTGGCACTGTGATTATTGCGATTACGGTGCTAAGCATAGCTGGCACCGTGCGTGTCATCCGCTCGGTTGTATTAACGATCAAGGAGATGGCCTACGTGGAAGCAGCGCGGGCGACAGGCGTCCCCAGCATGGGTGTCATGGTCAAACACGTGGCGCCGCAATGTGTTGCACCGGCACTCGTTTTGTTTAGCGCTTCGCTGGGCAGCGCCATCTTCGCCGAGGCCGCCTTAAGCTTTCTGGGTTTGGGGATACCGCAGCCGATGCCGAGTTGGGGCAACATGCTCGGTGGTATTCTCGCCAACCAATTTCGCCCGGAATGGTGGCTGGTCATCTTTCCGGGCCTGGCGATTACGCTAGCGATCCTGGCCTTCAATTTGGTCGGTGATGCGCTGCGCGACCATCTCGACCCAAAGTTGCGGGGGCGGTTGCAATAGGACAGTCATCGCCCTACGGTGCGTCGTTGTGTAGAGACGCAAGATTTTGCGTCTCAGCTAATGTGTGCCCCCTGCGTGTTGACGTAGACAGCATAGAGTGACTGGCTGGCAGTCATAAACAGGCGATTACGCTTGGGTCCCCCAAAACAGAGATTCGACGTTGTTTCCGGCAGCAAAATCTGGCCGATGCGTTCGCCGTCTGGAGCAAAAACATGGACGCCGTTAAAGCCGTCGCCCACCCAGCCCCCGGAAGACCAGATGTTACCGTCGATATCGGCGCGCAGACCATCGGGGCCAGGGTGCTGGCCGTCGAACATCATGTCGCTGAAGACCTCACCACCATCCAAGGTAGCTTCGTCCACTACATCCCATACTTTGATGTCGCCTGGCCCGGTGTCGGCAACAAAGAGCCGCTTGTAATCGTGCGAGAAGCAGAGCCCGTTGGGCTTGTCGATCTCGTCCGTTACCATCTCGACTTGGCCGGTCGTTGGGTCAATGCGATAGACGGCTTCCTTTAGCTCGATCTCCCCTTTGTTGCCTTCGTAGTTGCCCCAACTACCATAGGGTGGATCAGTGAACCAAATGCTGCCATTGGGATGGACAACAGCATCATTGGGGGAGTTGAATGGTTTGCCGTCGAATTCGTCGGCCAGCACAGTTACGGTGCCGTCATGCTCGTAGCGCACAACACGGCGGCCACCGTGCTCACACGAGATCTGGCGGCCTTCCCAGTCGAATGTATTACCATTGCTGTTGCCCGAGGGAGAACGAAATTTACTGACATGGCCATCTTCATCCAGCCAACGCATCTGCACGGCGTTGGGAATGTCGCTCCAGACAAGATAGCGTCCTACGCCATTCCAGGCTGGCCCTTCGGCCCACAGCATCCCGGTATGGAGGCGCATGACGGGCGTGTTGCCGATTTTGGCGGTGAAGCGATCGGGGTTATGCACAATTACATCCGGCTCTGGGTAAGGCGAGGGTGGTGCATCGGGACCATAGTCACGACTTTGCGCCAGCGCCGATTGGGTCAGCGTAAGTGCGCTCGCCGCAGCGGCGGCCGCTTTGATGAACGTCCGCCGCGACAAAATGCCATCTGGAGAGTGATTTGTTGCCCTTTCCTGTTTCATGCGTAGTTCTCCTTTGTGTGGTTTGAGAAAATTGTTACTACCCAGCTATGTTGAGCAAATCACCAAAGATTGAGCACATGGCACAAAGCTCAAGTTGGCGACTCGTTCACAATATCTTTGGCACAGAGACGTTGGGTGGGGAGCGGATGCTAACTGTGCGTATCCAAAAACAAAAGGAAGTGCCTTATTCTACGCTAAGTTGAGCAGAAATGCAAAAAGTGGGGTCGAGTTGCAGGAAAATCTAGAAAATCAGCCCAAAACTGTAACCTTCTTGTAAGCTTTGATTGATCAATAATATCTTATAATGCAAATGGCAAAAAATGTCGTTTGCTAATTGATTTTTCACGCCCCCAAAGGAGCAAGCTATGCAGTATCCGCATTTCTTCCTACGAAAGCGCACATGGATCGCTTTACCCTTTATTCTCATTACGCTGTTCTATATTGGTTTAGTCACTGGTTCATTTAAGGCTACCCCTGTATCTGCACAAACAGTCTTGCCGGATCTGCGCTATGCTTCTACATCCAACACTGTCTACATTGGGCGGCCATATAACTCCGCCCTGCCGGCGGAAGCGCCTTATACCGCCTATCCCTCGCACCCGGATGCCCCCAAAATTAGCATTACCATTCCGCAATTGGCCGTAGCGCTGAGTCGTTACAATCTCTTTGTCGATCAGGGCAATGGCGTCTGGTTGGTCAAGGCAAATTTGGTTGTTTACCAAAATGCCCGCTTGGATATTACCAGCCCAACGATTACTGAATTGCGGTTGGAAAGCTACCTCACGTCAACCACGACCAAGAAATATGCCAAAATAGTAGCTAGTGGCGGGCAAATTTATATCAAGGGCGATACAACTAGCAAGCTAAAGCTTAATTCATGGAACACGCTAACGAATACAGTAGATACCAATTACAACTATGGCCGGAGTTACTTGGCTGCGCTCTATGGGGCGCGTATGGATATTATCGACAGCGAAGCCTCTTACCTGGGCTGGTATAGTCCCAATCCCAATTTTCCGGAAGGCGGCGTTGGCAAAGGTGAACCAAGTGGGCTCTCGTGGCGCTTTTGGGCCGACTCGAATAACCGGCAAACCGGCGCAACCGGCAGTATTCAGAACAGCCTGATCCATCACAATTATTATGGCAATTACACCTATCAGGCCACGAATATGCAGCTTACCGGCAACAAGGTTTATGCCAATATTTATTACGGCTTTGACCCGCATGACTATTCCACTGGGTTGACCATTACCAATAATGAGTTCTACAACAATGGCTACCACGGGTTGATCTTATCGCGCGGCTGTACCGACAACGTGATTAGCAACAACAAAATGTATAACAACGCCGGTCACGGCTTTATGCTCGATCGTGGGTCGGATCGTAACCAGGTATTTGACAACCTGATCTATGGCAACACCCAAGATGGGATTGCTATTTACGCATCGTCCAACAATGTATTTACGAACAACATCAGTCGTGACAATGTACGCTATGGCTTACGCATCCACGCCACCTATGATTCGACAGATATTTTCGACGGGCTGGCCCTGGATAACATCTTCACCAACAACACATTTACAGGTAATGGTAAATATGGCATTAACATCTATGAACGCGCCGACCGTAACACCTTCTTGAATAACAATATCAGTAACAATGTGCTGATCGGTTTTTACATTGGCACTGGCGGTAATCTAGTACAAAACAACACAATTACAGGCAATAAGACCGATGGCTTATATGTGATCGGCACGCCAGCCTATAATGTTACACCTGGCGTCGCGCCGGTTGTTCCGCCGGTAGATCTGCCAGGCCACGCCAATAACATTGCGCAGAACACAGTACGCAGTAACAAGAAGAATGGGCTTGCCTTTGTTAAAGGGGCAATTGACAACCAGGCGACCGGCAATGTGGTGGAAAGCAATACCGAAAACGGGGTTTATTTGCAAGCAAGCAATACCAAACGCAACCTGGTGAGCCAGAACACAATTACAGGCAATACCAAGTTGGGCATTGCAATCAGTTCGAGCGCCAACCAATCGATGCCCAAACCGGTGATCAAAACCGTCGTTGGTAAGCTGGTCTCTGGCACGGCGAAGGCCAACGCCAAAGTGGAGATCTATCGCGACTTGGGCGATGAAGGAAAAGTCTATAAAGGCTTTACCACCGCTAACAGCAGCGGTGCCTGGACCTTTACCTTGCCCGCCAATGATAGCGCCAGTGAAGGTGCGCTGACGGCGATTGCCATCGATAGTCTCAATAACACATCACCCTTCTCGGCGCGCAAGGTGACTAGCGTGGCGGCAGCGGGCGCCGATCAAGTGGATGCGGTCGACGAAGTTGCCGCGCTTTACGCCGAAGCAGAGATTGAAGCCCAAATCGAAGAAAATAGAATCGCCGCCGAAGAAGATATGCAAAGCGCGGTTGATCCAGATTACTCGGAGACCTTGCGCGAGTTGGAACAATTAGAAGCGGAGGGTGCGCAATCAATCAACCTGTACCTACCGATGGTCGTGAATTGAGTTTGAGCGGTTCGTAAAACGCTTCTTCTCCATTAGCAGTATCCTCTAAAAAGCAATTGAGAGCCTTTTGGTTGGTAGTCAACTGTGCCTAGCACAGCAGATTGCCAACCAAGAGGCTCTCTGCTATCATCTTATTGAGGCGGCTGGATTGAAGTAATCGGCATCCACCCATTGCTTATTAGTCGTGCGTAAACCTGACAATCTACCCCATCACTTACATACCCGACCAACCACTTTCACTTCGGAGGAACCTATGCCACAAAGCCCTATTCGCGCCGCCATTATCGGCACAGGCGGCATTGCCGGCTCCCATATTAAAGCCCAACAAAACGAAGCCAGCCGCACGCAACTGGTGGCCGCCGTAGACATCGACGCGGATCGCGTGGCCACCTTTAGCCAAACGCACGCCATTCTGGCCTACTACACCGATGTTCACGAAATGCTAAGCCAGGAAAAACCGGATCTGGTCCACATCTGCACTCCACCGGGTACGCATTGCGACTTGAGCATTCTTTGTATGGAAGCCGGTGCCTGGGTGCTATGCGAAAAACCGCTTTGTATCTCACTAGCAGAAATGGATCGGATCGAAGCAGCCGAACAGCGCACCGGCAACTATTGCAGCAGTGTCTTTCAATATCGCTTCGGCTCTGGTGGCCAACACCTCAAACATCTGATCAACACACAGGTGTTGGGGAGACCACTTGTAGCCAGTTCACTGACGGTCTGGCACCGCGGTGATGCCTATTATGCCGTACCTTGGCGGGGTAAATGGGCGACAGAATCGGGCGGCGTCACGATGATTCATGGCATCCACGCCATTGACTTCTTGCTCTGGCTCTTTGGCGAATGGCAAGAAGTGCGCGGCATGATCGGCACCTTGAACCACACCATCGAAGTGGAAGATGTCTCGCTGGCCCATGTGCGTTTTGCTAATGGGGCGATGGCGAGCTTTACAAATAGTGTCAATTCACCGCGCGAAGAGTCGTATATGCGTTTTGACTTCCAAAAGGCAACCGTCGAACTAACTCATCTCTACAGTTACAATAATGACAATTGGCGCTTTACAACGCTCAACGACACACCCGACAGTGATGCGCTCAACGCAGCCTGGCAAACGCTGCCGGCCAACATTCCATCCAGCCACGCCGCACAACTCACCGCCTTGCTGGACAGCCGGGAACGCAATGAACGCCCCCCCGTTAGCGGGTCGGATGTGCGCGGCACAATCGAATTTCTTACCAGCCTCTACAAAGCGGCTATGACCGGCCAGCCCGTAACACGCGGCTCGATCACACCCGCCGATCCTTTTTATCACCGCATGAACGGACCTGGTGATCAAACCTGGCAACAAGCGTAAGCGGCTGGCCAGCAAATTATGTAAAAGGTTAAATAGTAATTGACTATCACAGAAAACAATGTATAATACGCATCCCATACGTATGGGATGCGTATTCATTTTAAGATTTTTTGTGACTCCCTACCCACAGTTTGCACCACAAGATTATTAGCACACTAGCAAAGTGGCGAAAGCTTGTTTTCTAAAAGACTGGCGATTGCACCATAAGAATGATGCACGACTTAAATAATTTCCAGACCGTTTAAGTGGTAGCATTGTTAGGTAGTGTAATGCTTCAACAGCATTTCTGATTTTTTATACTTTTTTTTCTAGATATTTTCTATACAATTGAATAGTTAGATTGACAGCTTGAAATTCATCTACCCATCGCCGCAAGATTCAAGTGAAGGAGAAAGTCATGGCCCCCCGCAACATGCCCAAATTTCTCAGTGCTTTAATCGGTCTTAGTTTGCTGGTCGTTGTTGTTTTGCTCCAAAGCAATCTACCATTGAACGCAGTCCGCGCCCAGTCCGCTTCGCAGACAGATTCTGCCGCGGCCCCTGCTTTTACCCTAAGTATTACGAGTGACAGCCCTAAAGAGCAAGGCCAGGTTATCAAGTTTTTTGCCGACGTCAACGTCGATCCAGCTACGTTGACGTTTAGCTGGAATTTTGGCGACGGCTCAACCGCCCAGGGCCAGAGTGTGAGTCATGTCTACACAGGTATTGGCACATTCAATGTTACCGTGATTGCCTCACAAGGTCCAAACAGCCAGTCTGCTACAACCACAGTAGATATTAGACCAGCACCAGCACCACCGCCGCCATCGCCAGTGACCGGGCTCGATGCCAAATGCACCAGTCCCGTCATTGCCAGGAATCCCACAAATTGTATTGCTACTGTTACAGCTGGAACAGATGTTACCTTTGTTTGGGACTTTGGTGGTAATAGCGGTGAGGTGGAAGGCACATCGGTGAGTCATATTTACGAAAATCCCGGCGCTTATGCAGTCACAGTTACAGCCCGCAATTCTTATGGACCACCACAAGCAAAAATTGTGATAGTGCAGGTAACCGAAGAACCTATTACGGGGCTAGACTTTGTCTTCCCACAACTCATCTTGGCCAACATCGCGGCTACCTTTACGGCTAATGTGCAAACGGGCACGAATGTTCAATATATATGGACCTTTGGGGATGGAAGCACAGGCGCGGGATCTGTCGTTCCACATGCATTTCCCAAACGCGGTCTCTACAATGTAAGCGTCCGCGCCTACAACAGCCTGAGCGAAGCTTCGACGCTCAAATCCGTGGCTGTTGTATCTCAGCCACCTCGCAACTTAGAAATAATCCACAATGGCCCTCAAGCACCAACCGATCCAATCACTTTTATCGCTACCGTGGATAGCGACGAGAGTGTAACTTATTTCTGGGATTGGGGCGATGATATGATGAATCATGGCTCCGAAGCAACAGTTTCACACACCTTCGCAAGCCGCAAAAAATATCCGGTTGTGGTCAAAGCCATTACAAGTAGCGGCACTATTTCCAAAACATTAGTTGTCCATGTCGGTATGGACATACCTTTTCTAGAGTTGATGATTGTGCCAGAGCACCCCACAATCTTGCCGGATCGGTTAACCAAATATATCATTATCCCGGCCCAGCCGGATAGCACCTGCACCTGGGATTTCGGCGACGAATCGCCGATTGGCACGGGCGCAACGACAGAACATGCTTACCCCAGTACCAGCAACTTTGTGCTAACGGTAACGTGTGTCGCTAACGGTAACAAAGAGACAAAGCAGGGTGAGTATGTAGTCGTAACAGGCTTTAAACAATATTTGCCAATTTTGATTTACTTTGGTGGTGAGCCACTCGCTCAACAGGAAATCGAAAGCGTGCCGACGGCAACAGCAACCACAACGTCGATACCGGTGCCAATATCAACGGAAGCTGCAACAGCGGCTGCAACGCCGACCGAGACAGCAACACAAATACCAACCGAAACACCGATACCGACGCCAACGCCAACCGCGACAGCAACGGCAACGGCAACGCCGACCGAAACACCCATACCAACGCCAACGCCAACGGAGACGCCCACGGCAACGCCAACTGAGACAGCAACGGCAACGAGCACGCCCTTTCTAGGTGGAACGATCCCCATTCCAACGGAGACGGAAACACCCATCGTGGTTGTACCTTAAAGTAGTGGCTAAGCCGCTGGCAATGAAATAGTGCTGGCGACGAATGATTGATAACTGGGTAAAAGCCTCCGGTAGACAACACTATACTGGAGGCTTTTATAATTTTTGAGATGCTGCTTAGACATAGATGTACCAAGGCCAATTAAAACACTATTCCTCGCTTTCCTGCTTGCACAATTTGTTCAGATTGCATATATTTCCTGACGAACTGGTTTACTAAAATTTTTGCCCGTACATCTAGGGTGCGACGATGAGCAAAAATTTTAGCCATCCAAGCGCATAAAATCAGGATTATATTGGACGAATTGAGATGACAATGGCAAATAAAAAGAAAAAATCAGCGACGAAAGCCCATCAACAAAAACAGAAAAAACAGCAGCGCCGGACAGCCCGTACACGCAAACGAACAATGCCCGGGGCGCGGCCATCCGTCGCACAAACAGCGCCAAGGGCTGGTTCTGTGTTGGATGATTTACGTCCCTTGCTCAATTTTAGTACCACAAGTGAAGCACCATCAATGGGCGAAATGGAAAAGCTAATGATGGCGGCTTTGGGCAGTGAGGATCTAGCGGACGAGCCGGAATTTGATGCCGTGATCATTCCGCCGATTGATGCAATCAACGCTTTCTCTGCCGCAACCGCAGAAATGGAAATCGATCCAGAAACGTTTGCCACAAATGACGACCCAGAAAGCGATGAAGAGGAAGATCAACGGATCGAGTTATTCGAGAAGGCGACCACGCGCTTGCTTACCGACGAACTGCGGCAGGAAATGATCGACGGCCTAACCGCTTTGCGTGCGCGCTGGAAAACAGAAGGCCGGCTAGACGACGTACCCCAGGCCGCCGCCGTGCAGATGTTCCTGGAAAGCGAGCAGCCCGATGAAGTCGTCGCCGCGATTGGCCTGGTCCAGGCACTGGTCCGCCGCGCGCTGGATGTCGGTTTTACGCTGGTCGATGCTGCGCCGGCCTTTGATCCCACCGAAGGTGAATCGCCGCTCTCGTTCGCAGAACTAAGCCAACATGTGAGGGAAACCGGTGAGGGCGAAGAGTTCGACCGACTGCTAAGTGAAAAACCAGAGATGCGCCGCTTCTTGGAAAAACAGATGGACAGCTTTTGGGAGCAAGGCGAAAAGGCTGTCTTTAGCGGTGAACTTGATCTTGATCTCTTTACCGAAGAGGAGCTTGAAGCAGCCTTCCAAATTACCGACGAAGTTTTAGATTCAGATGCGGCGCGGCCCGACAGTTTTACCGATCTGACGCGTGAGCAGATGGCAACCTTGATCGCAAGACTTACCGCTTATGTGGATGAGCATCTTTTACTGCCGCCACGCCGTGCACAATTTGTGGCTACGGTCGAGACAGCGAGCGCCGATCCAGCGAATGCGGCCCAATGGGCGCCCTTTTTGCTGATGCTCAAGGATGAACTGAGTGATGAGAGCGATGAGAGCATCCCCGCCCAACGCCGCTTTCTACTCTTGACGCTCCTGGGCCAAGTGCTCGCCACCCTGCAATCTCAAACCGAAGATGAGGAGACTCCTGCATGAAAATCACTGACATTGGCGTCCAAACCTTTCGTTACCGCACCAACGTCGTACGCGACGCCGAAGGGCACGGCCACCCTGGCCCAGAACATGAAGCAACCCAATCACTGTTAACGATTCACACCGATGAAGGCGCTGTTGGGTATGCAGTGGGCAGTGTGGCCAGGGGCACACTGGAAAAAGCAGTCAAACCGATCTTGATCGGGGAAGACCCGTTCTATCGTGAACGGATCTGGCAAGCACTTAAGGAACGCCAGCGCTTGAATCTGACCACGCTGGTGGACAAAGTACTCACGGTGATCGACCTGGCCTTGTGGGATCTGGCAGGGCGCGCATTGGGCCAACCCGTCCACAAGCTGATCGGTGCGATGCGTGACAAGGTGCCCGCCTATGCCAGCACGATGTGTGGCGATGATCTGGAAAATGGTTTGGCCACGCCAGAGGATTATGCCAGATTTGCGCTTTGGTGCCAGGAACGGGGCTATCCGGCATTCAAGTTACACACCTGGCAGCCGCCCATTCCTGGTGCGCCCAACGCCAAACGCGATATTGCCGCCTGCGCCGCCGTACGCGAAGCCGTGGGTCCCGACATGCCGTTGATGCTGGATCCTTTCCACTACTACACTCGCGAAGAGGCATTACAATTGGCAAAAGGGCTCGAGAAGCTCGATTATGCATGGATGGAAGAACCGATGGACGAGCACAGTATGTCATCTTACGTCTGGCTCTGTGAAAATACCAGCCTTCCCATCTGCGGACCAGAGACCGCCGAAGGCAAGATGCATGTACGCGCGGAATGGATTAAGTATGGCGCCTGCGATCTCTCGCGCGGCGGCGTAGGCGACGTGGGTGGCATTACACCACTGCTCAAGATCGCTCATTTGGCCGAGGCGTTTGGCATGAAGATGGAAGTGCACGGCGGCGGCGTGGGCAATTTGCACGTACTGTGTGCGATGGGCACACCCGGCCAATTTTACGAGCGCGGTCTGCTCCACCCCTTTATCGATTACGAAAAACCGGCGCCCTGGCTCAACAAACTCGCTGATCCGATAGACGACCAGGGCTTTGTCCATGTGTCCCAAGATCCAGGCTTGGGGTTGGATCTTAATTTTGATTACATCCACGATAATCTGATCGAGGCGTATTGACATTACCACAGAAAACAAGGAGACAGGGAAACAAGTAAGAGGTGCTATCTCCCTGTCTCCCTGTCTCCTTGTTTCCTTGTTTCCTTGTCTACCTGTTTCCTTGTCTACCTACCTATCTACTAGGCTACTACCATGCCCAATAACTCTACACCCAGCCGCAGCGAGACTTTTTTCAACGAGCCGCATGTGGCCGGTTTTACCCACCGCGCCTTTACCAAAGCCATGGGCTTTGACGATGCCGACATGGCGCGCCCGATGATCGGCATCTGTAATACCTATAGCGAGCTTAACAACTGTAATAGCCATCTGCGCGAACTGGCAGAAGCCGTCAAACGCGGCGTCTGGCAAGCGGGTGGCTTTCCACTCGAGTTCCCGACCATCTCGCTCGGTGAAATTTACCTCAGCCCCACCTCGATGCTCTATCGCAACCTGGCGGCGATGGACACCGAGGAGATGATCCGCGGCAACCCAATCGATGGCGTTGTCTTGCTGACCAATTGCGACAAAACCACCCCGGCCGCGCTGATGGGCGCGTGCAGTGCCGATCTACCGGCGATCATGGTTTCGGGTGGACCGGCCTTGAACGGGCATTGGCGCGGACAAATGCTGGGCGCCTGCACCGATTGCCGGCGTATGACAGCCGAATATCAGGCCGGCACGATTACAGAGGCGACCTATCAAGAAGTGGAAGAGAATGTCTTTCGCAGCCACGGTCACTGCATGGTGATGGGCACCGCCTCAACCATGAACTCGCTGATGGAGGCTTTGGGCATCGCCTTGCCGGGCAATGGCGCAACGCCTGCGGTCGATGCCCGCCGCATTCGCTTGGCCGAACAGGCCGGGCGGCGAATTGTTGCTCTGGCGCAAGCAGGTGTGCGCCCCTCGCAAATTCTCACCCGCCAGGCGCTCGAAAATGCGATCACATTGCTCTGCGCATTGGGCGGCAGCACCAACGCGGTTGTCCATCTGCCGGCCATTGCGGGTCGCTTGAATATTGATCTGCCGCTTGATCTTTTCGATCAAATTAGCCAGCGCACCCCACTGATCGCCAATCTGCGGCCTAGCGGCCAATATCAGATGGAAGATCTTTTTTATGCCGGGGGCATTTCGGCTGTGCTCAAGCAGTTGCTCCCGTTGTTACACAGCGACGTTCTCACCGTCACCGGGCGTACACTGGCCGAAAATGTGCAAGCGGCCGAAATCTATAACGCAGATGTGATCCGCACCCGCGAGCAACCGTTAAAGGCAGAAGGTGGATTGGCGATCTTGCGTGGCAATCTTGCCCCGGATGGGGCGGTGATCAAACATGCAGCCGCGACTCCAGCCTTACTGCAACACCGTGGGCGGGCCATTGTCTTCAAAAATTTTGCCGATGTGCGCGACAGGCTCAACGATCCAGCACTGGATGTTACCGCCGACAATGTCCTCGTCTTACAAAATTCAGGGCCAATTGGCGGACCAGGCATGCCGGAGATCGGCATCATTCCGATTCCCGAAAAACTGCTCAAACAAGGTGTGCGCGATATGGTACGCATTTCCGATGCGCGCATGAGTGGCACAGCCTATGGCACCATTGTATTGCACATCGCACCAGAAAGCGCCATCGGGGGTCCACTGGCTTTGGTCCAGGATGGTGACGAGATCGAACTGGACGTCGCGAATCGACGCTTGCACTTGCATGTCGATGAAGCAGAATTGGCTCGGCGACGCAGCCTATGGCAACCGCCACGATTGGGTTTTGCGCGTGGCTATGGCCAACTTTATCTTCAGCATGTAACCCAAGCGCCGGAGGGGGTAGACTTTGATTTTCTGCGTGGCTCTGACCCCGTACAGGTAACGATGCAGCCAAAGTTTTAGGCGCAAAGCAATAGCAATCCACGAAGCTATATCACAAGTTATTGCAATCTACCATTCTAGCACTGCAAAATCTAGCTTGACAGTGTCATCATCAAGCGCTATGATCCGTATCTCCAACAATTGCTGGCCAAAAGCACGCAATTTGCATAAAAGCCATTACTGACAAAGGAGATAATCATGGCGATTCATGACACCACATGCTTGCAACATGGGTTGACAGAAGCAGAACGTGAAGCGTTCAACCAAACTGGCATCCTCACCGTCGAAAACGCGCTTTCCCCAGAACAAGTGGCAGCGCTGACCGCAAAAACCGATCAGGTTTACGAACGCAAAATCGCAGAAGGTCACGACCAGACCAAGGCCCTCTTCTACCCTAACTTCATTCCCGACAGCCCGCTCTACGCCGATCTGGTGGATTACGAGAAAATCTTACCCAAAGTGTGGGGCATTCTCGGCTGGAACATCTATCTCTACCATGCGCATCTGATTGTTACACCGCCTTCGGGTCAGCCGCAAGACAACAAGACCTTTGGCTGGCACCAAGATAGTGGGCGCGTTAACTTGGAGATGGAGGGCCATCCACGCCCGCGCCTCTCACTCAAGGTCGCCTATTTCCTTTCTGATACCAGCGAGCCTGGGCGCGGCAACTTCTGGGTGATCCCCGGCAGCCACTTGTGGGACACGATCGACCGTCCAGCCGATGGCATGGGTCAACCGGCGGGTGCAGTGCCGGTGCTAGCAAAACCGGGCACGGCGGTCTTCTTCGACCGCCGACTGTGGCACACAGCCAGCCCAAATTGGTCGAACATAACGCGTAAGGTGCTCTTCTACGGCTACGGCTATCGCTGGATTCGTACCAAGGATGACATGACCGTCGCCACATTGTGGGAACAGAGTGACCCGATCCGCCGCCAAATGTTGGGCTGGGGTGTCAATTGCAACGGACACTATTCACCCTCGGAAGAGGATGTACCGTTGCGGAGTTGGCTGCGCGAAAATCAACCGGCGGCCGCGGGATAAAGTAGACAGTAGACAGTAGACAGTAGACAGTAGACGGTAGACAGTAGACAGACACGACTAATTACCATCTACCATCTACTGTCTACCTTCTACTATTAACAGAAAAGGAAGCGAGCATGGGTCAATTAGATGGCAAAATTGCGATCATTACCGGCGCAGGCACTGGCATCGGTAAAGGGATTGCGCGTGCCTACGCAAAAGAAGGCGCGACGGTGGTGCTTGCTTCGCGCAATCAGGCGAATTTAGAAGAGACGGCTGTTGAGATGCGCACCTATGGCGCCACTGCCCTCGTCGTCCCTACCGACGTAACTGACGAAGCCCAGGTCATTGCCCTTTTTGCCAGGACAATGGCAGAATTTGGCCGCGTGGATATTTTGGTCAATAATTCAGGCGCTTTTGATGGTGGCCCGCTGGAAGAACTTACCCTGGCCGCATGGCAAAAGGTGCTCAGCATCAATTTGACTGGCCCCTTTTTGTGCAGCCGCGAGGCGATGAGGATTATGAAAAAACAGGGCAGCGGACGCATTATCAACATTGGCAGCATCTCGGCGCAGATGGCGCGTATGAATTCGGTGCCTTATACCACCACGAAACATGGCCTGGTAGGCATGACCAAGGCCGCGGCCCTGGAAGGG
>JBBRVA010000097.1:0-14373 GCA_038247295.1 Caldilineales bacterium
ATTCCGCCCAATTCCCTGTTCGTAGTTCTATAATTGTAAGGTAATCAAAAGCATTGGATCCGGTTTCTTGATGTAGACTACGATTAAATCCCATGTTATGAAATTGACTTTGTCACGTCCACATGGTAAGATCATAACAATTGAATTAATCCGATTAATTCAAATATTTGTAATATTACTATTAGTTGATAGGCAAATTACGACTGCATTGGACTTACGTACAATCTCCTTCTGGGACACAACGGCTGTGTCCGTACTGCTGGTAAAGCCTGTGGTGCATCGGAGCCGTGCGTAGGTCTTTTTTATTGGGTTAAGATTCAGGTGAATGTGTCTATGACAGATTCTCGCATTGATTCCGAATTTCTCCGCTATTTGTTTGTACAAGGGTGCAAACCTGGCGACCGGCTGCCTTCGCTTACTGAGCTGAGTGAGCAGACCGGGGTTAGCGTGGGCAAGCTGCGCGAGCAGATGGAAGTGGCGCGCATGTTGGGTTTGATCGAAGCCAGCCCGCGGCGTGGCATCACGCGCACCGCTTATGATTTTTCGCCGCCTGTGCGTCTGAGCCTACTGGCCGCCCTCGCCATTGATCATCGCTATTTCGATGCCTTTAGCAGCTTGCGCGGCCATTTGGAAGTCGCGTACTGGGACGAAGCCGTTGCGCTGCTCACACCCGTCGACAATGAGCGGCTTTGCGTTCTGGTGCGCGTTGCGCTGGAAAAACTAAATCAGCCGCGGGTTCAGATCCCCTATCAAGAGCACCGTGAATTACACCTAACTATCTTTCGCCGCTTAAACAACCCCTTTGTGATCGGTCTGCTCGAAGCTTATTGGGATGCCTACGAAGCCGTGGAATTAAATACCTACGCTGATTACGCTTATCTGCAAAAGGTTTGGGACTATCACGATCGGATGGTAGCCGCCATCGTCGCAGGCGAGCATGCGCAAGGTAAAGTGCTGCTGATCGAACATATGAAACTTTTGAGTAGCCGTGGTATTTCCATGGAAAGTAGTGAAAACCCAATGGCGTTGGGCGTATCCACCTGAGCGTCGTTGTCATTGTATAAACTATCTGGGTGTAAACTAGCTGGCGACGAGCCATCGACCCGCGTTTGTTGTCCGTCGCTACCGTCCTATTTACCTTTTTTTATTCGCCTAGCCAATGGAGGAAGGCAATGACCGTATTAGTACAAGCATCCCCAGCACTGTCAGAACGTGAACCGATTGTCAACGACTTTAACATTAACGTTGCCACCGCTAATGGTTCTGGTAGTCAAACGAGTAACAGTTTGTTGATTCGCTCACTCTTTAAGATGGGCATTCCTATCACCGGCAAAAACTTGTTTCCTAGCAACATTCAAGGCTTGCCGACTTGGTACAATATCCGTGTGAGCAAAGATGGCTATCTCGCCCGCCGCGAAGCTGTTGAGGTGATGATCTGCATGAATGGCACCACCGTGGCCGAAGATATGGCCAGTGTTGCGCCAGGTGGCATTGTCCTCTACGACGATACACTGCCCATCGCTGCCCACCGCAAAGACGTCACCTATTTTTCCATGCCCGTCAGAGAACTGGTCAAGGGCGCCGATTTACCCTTTGCCCTGCGTGACTACATTGCTAACATGGTCTACGTGGGCGTGGCGGCGCATCTGCTCGAGATCGAGATGGACGAGATCAAGGCTGCGTTGGAATGGAACTTTCAAGGCAAACCAAAGCCAATCGCGTTGAACTGGGATATGGTCCAGCGTGGCTATAACTGGGCCGTCGAAAACTTGGTGAATACCCAGCCCTATCGCGTTGCCCGCATGAGCGGTTTTAATGAAGGCAAAGTGATGATCGACGGCAACACTGCTGCCGGTCTGGGCGCGCTCTTCAATGGCTTGACCATGATGTCCTGGTACCCAATCACGCCGTCTTCGAGCTTGGCCGACGCCGTGAACCAATATGCGCCGCAACTGCGCCACGACCCAGACACTGGCAAATCGACGATTGCCGTCGTCCAGGCCGAAGACGAACTGGCCGCGATTGGCATGGTGCTGGGCGCCAGTTGGGCCGGCGCACGCGCCATGACTTCGACCAGTGGTCCTGGCATCAGCTTGATGTCTGAATTTGCCGGTCTGGCCTATTTTGCTGAAATCCCGGCTGTGGTTTGGGACATCCAGCGCATGGGTCCTAGCACGGGCTTGCCCACACGCACCAGCCAGGGCGATATCATCAGCACCTATTTCCTGAGCCATGGCGATACTCGGCATGTGTTGCTCTTCCCAGCGACGCCAAAAGAGTGCTTTGAAATGGCCGGCACTGCTTTTGATCTGGCCGAACGCTTGCAGACAATTGTCTTCGTGCTCAGCGACCTGGATCTGGGTATGAACCTCTGGATTACAGATGAGTTTGATTATCCTGAAACACCGATGGATCGTGGCAAGGTGTTGAGCGCCGAAGATTTGCAGGCACTGGGTGGAAAATGGGGCCGCTATGTGGATGTCGACGGTGATGGCATTGGCTATCGCACGATTCCAGGCAATGCCCACCGCGCCGCCGCTTACTTTACGCGCGGCACCGGTCACACCCCGTATGCTACCTATAGCGAACGCTCGGATGATTGGGAAAATAACCTGCACCGTCTGGCGCACAAGTTCGAGACGGCGCGCAACCTAGTGCCTAAACCTGTAGTGGATGAGGTTGAAGAGGCTACCATTGGCATCATTAGCTTGGGCAGCAATGATGGGGCAATTGAGGAAGCACGGGATCGCCTGCGTGCAGCCGGCATCGAGACCAGCTACTTGCGTCTACGGGCCCTGCCTATCAGCCAAACCGTCTACGATTTTATCGACGCACATGATAAAGTGATCGTGGTCGAAAATAACTACGATGGTCAATTGCACAAGATTCTGGTAATGGACGACCCCGCCTGTGCTCCGCGGCTGGTTTCGGCGGCAAAATGTGATGGTCTGCCCTTGTCGGCGCGCTGGATCAGCGAGATGGTGAAGCAGGCAATGGAGCAAGCGTGAGCAGTCAGCTGTGACCAGTGAGCAGGTTAACATTACGAGCTACCGGTAACTGAACATTAGTCACTGCTTACTGCTTACTCCCGGCAATGACTAGCCAGAAGATAAAATTAAAGGAAACTACTTATGACAACTATACAACGACCCACACCTGGCGCCAGAGTTGTGAAAACAAATGCGTTGGGGTTGGATAAAAACGAATATAAGGGCCGCGAATCGACGCTCTGCAAAGGCTGCGGCCACGACAGCATCAGCGCCCGCATCATTAATGCCGCTTGGGAATTGGGCTTGGACCAACAGCAGGTGATCAAGCTGAGCGGTATTGGCTGTAGCAGCAAGACGCCAGCCTACTTTTTGAATAGCAGCCACGGCTTCAATGCCGTCCATGGCCGTATGCCTTCGGTGGCAACCGGCGCCATGGTGGCCAACCGCACCTTGGTCGCGGTGGGCGTCAGTGGTGATGGTGACACGGCTTCGATTGGGATTGGTCAATTCAAGCATGCTGTGCGCCGCAATTTGCCACTGGTCTATATTGTCGAAAACAATGGCGTCTACGGGTTGACCAAAGGCCAATTCAGCGCTACGTCCGATAAGGGCCAAAAGCTCAAGTATGCAGGTGTCAATCAACTGCCTTCGTTGGACATTTGTATCGAAGCCTTGGCCGCCAATGCCACCTTCGTCGCGCGCAGCTTTGCCGGTGATGCCAAACAGGTCGAGACCTTGCTCAAGGCGGCGTTGAGCCATCGTGGCATGGCGGTGCTGGATATTATCAGCCCCTGCGTTACCTTTAACAACCAGGATGACGCCAACAAAAGCTATGCGTGGGGCAAGACCCATGAAGTTCAGCTCCAAGAATTAAACTTTGTGCCGCGCTTCGAGCAGATTGAGATCGACGAGTACGACGACGAGCGCGAAGTACAATTGCACGACGGCTCTTGGCTGGTGCTAAAGAAGCTGGAAGAGGATTACGATCCCACCAACAAGATGGCCGCCTACAACATCTTGGAAGAATCGCGCCGCGAGAATAAGATGTTGACCGGCATCTTCTATATTGATACCGAACAACCCAATATGCTCGAATTGCTCAACATTGTCGACAAACCGTTGGCCTATCTGAGCGAAGCAGAGACACGCCCCAGCCGTGATGCATTGGCAAAGGTAATGGCGGAACTGTAGACGATTGCTGGTCTAAGCAACGGCTCGATCTGCCATTTGCTGCTTCAAACTGATAAAATAAGTCGACAAAAAGCCCACCGGCGTTATACCGGTGGGCTTCATTTTCTATTCAGTTTGTGTGGTGGTGTGTCTTAATCGGCACTTTGGAGGAGTGGTAAGAGCCGCCGGGCAATCTTGGTGTTTTCGTGGCGGCGATAGAGCGCAATCAAGGTGCGCGCATCAATCAGTTCGGCAAAATCACCGGCAACATTGTCGATCTTTTCGCTCACTTCGCTGAGTAAAATACGGGCAGATTGTTCGTGGCAACGGAGCGCGAGGGCGATTTGTCGAATGGTAAACTTCTTGGCCATAATATTCTCCTCCTGAACAAAGATAACACGACTGCTGTCAGAAAGGTCAAGGTGATCAGAGAATGGCAAGGGAAGGATGGCGGCGGTGATGCAAACAGTCCAATTTCAATTGTCACTCTGCTGATACCTATTCTAGAATGCAAAGTGACTGTCGTCAATCAGTATTTTGACGTATTTTGTATCAAAAAGAGGGTGAGGGAAATTACAATTGTAGATAAATGTAAGCGATGGATTTGCAAAACACAATTCCGAGGCTTACATCGCTAGGTTACATAGGGTAAGCATTCTATGCCCAAACCGGGAATAGTTAGTTAGCGCACGGACGTTAGGTGTTCAGCGTGGATTCTGATTGATCTGACAATGGCGCTTCTGACGCTGCATAGACACCGTGCAATGCTGGCGGTAGCAAGACAGCCAGCGCCAGCATGATTTGGGTGGTGTTATCTTGCGCAGCCTGCGAGTCATTCGGATCGCCGGTTAGATAAATGGGTTGGCCAAAGCGTATCACGACCTCTGGCGTACGCAGACGCCGCCCCAATTTGTGTAAGATGGCCGGCGAATTGAGCACAACGACGGGCACCACAGGCACTTGCGCCTCCATCGCAATACGCGCCGCACCTGATCGGCCACCCTGGAGCGCGCCGTTACGACTCCGCGTGCCTTCGGGGAACATACCAACCACCTTGCCCGTGCGTACCAGATCGACCGCGGCCGTGATCGCCCCCTTGTCGCTCTGGCCACGCCGCACCGGAAAAACCCCAGCCGTCACCAACAATTTCGTCAACAGTGGATGCCACCCAAAAATCTCCATTTTTGCCATATAATAGACCTGGCGTGGGCTTGCATAACCCAGCACAATAAAATCGGGTCCATAGGTATGGTTGCAGACTAAGATGCAGCCTGCTTGGTTGGGGACATGCTGGCGGCCTTCAATCTTGAGCTTGCAAAAAAGCGGTTTAAGCAGTGTGATCAGTCGGTGAAGAAATTTCCATACGCTAGATGCATCGCGTGGCGGAGCCATAGCGTATCCTTTCTATTGATTCAAGGCACAGAGCAAAGAAACAGTTGGTGCCCACCGTCTACTTTCGCCATCGTTTGTTCAATTAATGCGATGCCGCATCTTTTCAACTTGTTGAAAAATATCCAACACCTGGCGATCTTGCTGATCAAATGTCCCCACGGGCGGCTTGCTCTCTTTCTCCCAACCCATGGCCGCTATAAAGTGGCCGGTCAGGAAGAAGTAGCGGCGCAGATCGCGGGCCGCAGGTTCCCATTGCTGGCTATAATGGTGTAACAGACCGCGGTCGCGCCAAAGCAGGGGATTGGAAGGCGCCAGCACAAGCAGATAATCCATGACTCGAGCGGTCATGGCAAAGTCGCGTTGATTCAAGTAAACGCCGCGCAGATTTTGGAGGATACGCTGCGCTAGCGCGCTGGCTGTCACGGCCGTATAGGCATCCGTCGGTAAATTAATGGGCTGGGCAAAAATGTCGGACAAATAAATTGCTGCATCGGCTTGATTTAAAACTTGTCCATGAAATGGGTCCAACAACCAAACGCCTGCTTCATCGCGGTAGCGCGCCATAAAGTGACCGGGCAGGCCAATCCCGCTTACATCCAGATCCAAGCGCCGGCCAATTGCCATACAGATCAAGCTTAACATAATCGGCAACCCCACGCGTCGTTCCATGACGCGATTCAAAAAACTATTCTCTGGATCGTAATAGTTATCACGGTTGCCAGTAAAGCCGAGCTGTTCGTTCACGGCGTCTAGAAAGCGAATGGCGCGCACCTGGCCTGGCGGTGAAGCCAGTAAGGCGTGTTGCACAACCGCTGCCATTTCATCCAATTGGGCCAGGTAGCTGCCCGGATTGAGCGTAGGGTAAGCTAACCCAGCAATGGCTAATGCCAGCCGTTCTGGTTCCGGTGTCGGCCGTTGGAGTTCTTTGGCAAATTGCTCAACAAAATTCATGGTGCTTACGGGTAATTAATGGTTCGATATTATTGCGGTAACCAATTATCTGTGTTCACTGATGACTGACAACGGATGATTGGCAATTGATTTTTATAGTTTCTTACGCTGCCGTTCCATCTCATTGCTTAAGATGCGGCGTAACACGGCAATGGTTGTGGCATAGGTAGCATCAACCCCAAAGTAACTGAGGCTCTTGCTCAGCAGGGTTTGCCGCCGGCTGATCGGTGTGTCGCTGGCGTAGTGGATTAAGCCGATATCGTAGGGTGCATTGATAAACAGGTTAACAATCTCGTTGGTTGGGTAACGGCGGGGATAAACATCTTCATAGATGCTGCTCAGGTAAGGGCCGGCTTCCATTTCGATGTCGGTGTACCCTTCTTCGTAAAAAATGTGCATAAAGTTGCGGTTTTGTAAGACGGTGCCCCGCACTGTGACGGCTTTTTGGTTGTCGAAGACGGCGCCAAAATTTAAGAACGGCGTCACATCTTGGGCCGAGAAGCAATTACGGAAAAGATAGGAGTTGCGCGAATGTTCATCATAGACCACATTGGGAATCATCACGTCGCCGACGCGCCCATTGAGCGTGGCAGCTTTGCCCAAAATATAGACGCCCAACAAGCGGGCGACGGCCGTGCTCACCTGGCTAAAGATATGATAGGCGGCCATGCCCAGCGGATAGTCGATGTTGAAGATCAACGCATCGCTCTGCTTTAAGCGCGCCCACTCCTCCTGCGTGCCGACCCGCAGCCGGGGGTCGACACGATCCCACTCGAAACGGCGCATGTCAATAATCTGTGCTTCGACATCCAAACAATGAGGATCGCTAACGCGCGTAACCCCCGCTTCCATTTCATACTGGGCAATCTGGGCATGTAGCCGTTGATGGTTAATGTAGTGGCGCAACACATAATAGAGGAAGTTGGGCACATGGCCATTGTCATCTTTGGGCAGCCGTTGATATTCGCTCCATAGCTCTTCTGGATTTTCTTGCTCTACAAAGCGAATAATCTCATCACTTACCGACTGGGTGTAGCCACTGATCAGATTGACGACGCTGTGAATGTTGCTGCTGACAAAGTAGATCGGGCGCTCAGTCAAATCGCTGGTGCTGGCTTCGGCCACCGTCGTCCACCAATTCTGCACACTGCGTCGATAGTCGCTCAAGCCGCTGCCTAGAACCGTGACACGCAGATCCAACCGTTTCATCACTGCCAGCCGTAGGTGGACAAACAGTTTTTGGCCCGGCCACACCTGATAGAGTTTGGCGAGGTCCGCCTCATTGAGGGTGAGCGCCTTGCTGACCATTTGGAGCAGCTCAACCGGGGCAGACTCGGTTGCGGGATCGTAGTCGAGCAGGCGTTCACGTACCTGGCCGTTGTTGAGCCGCTGGTGTAGCTTGTTCCACTCGATCTGTAAAGTGGTCACACAAGGGATCATGTCGTCGATGTCGCTAACGCTGGCGACATAGGCGGCGAGAATACTGGTCGGTTCATCGAAGTAGAATTTACGCCGGCGCGCGCGCGCCTTTACCGGCTGCCACTCGATCACGTTGTATCCTTCGCGGATAAAGACATCTTCCATCTGGCCCATCACCATGAGCTTGGTCTGCAAAATACAATCCGGTAAGCGTAAGGCAGAGTAGACCAAGGCCGAAGTGTCAATGTCCAGGCTACCGGCCTGTTGATGGAGGCTGGAATTCATCGCCGCATGGGTCTCTTCCAGGCTGCGAATTCGCACTGGCGCGCTGCTACGCAACAGCGAATAGTAGGTGCGAATATAGAGCTCAATCTCCTCGTTGTGGACGACCGGCATCGTGCGGACCATAGGAACTTTCCTCAGAGCTTAGGCATGATGAAATACTTATGTTTATGCAACTTTGTTCATCGTGCAAAGTATATCATGAATGCCGCGCCCTTGCATCTGTCGCGCCAGGCCAAATGGCAGAACCATCGATGTTAGAACAAAGACAGTTGGCCTGGTTCATCAGGTGAATCATCGATCGGCTGCCAGGTTGGCAACGGTTTGTGGGTTGCCAAACGCGCTTGCAAGCGGCGGATGCTGGCCGGAGAATGGCCTTCGTAGGGATTGTGCATATAGCCATAGACATCGATACCAGCCTGGGCAACTTGTGCCAATCGTTGCGCCCACAAGTCCAACTGGCCGTCGCGCGGTGCGACTAATTCCGCATCCCCTTGTGGGCCTTGTTTGTCATCGCCAATCCAGCGCACCATACAAAAAGGTAGTTGCTTCTCTGTCTGCATCAGTTCCCACCAAATTTCATACAGATCAGGCTGGTGAACCCGATCGACCAGAACCAGTGCAAGGTGGCGTTCGGTCAAAAAGCGGATGAAAGCATCGGTCATCAAATCCTTGGCGCGCACTTCGACGGCAATGCGTAGACCTTCGATCTGACCTGCTAACCAATCTAGATAGTCGGCTAACGCCCGCCCTTCACGTTGGCGTGTGAAATCTGGGGGTAATTGTAAAAAGCCTGGCCCAGCCGCTTGGCCCAAAGAGCGCAGTACATCCAAAAAGACAAGCGTTTCGGCCTGACAATTGACCAATCGCTTCTGATGACTAATCGCCTGAGGAAATTTGAGGGTAAAGGTAAAACCCGGTGGCGCAACTTCCACCCATTTGACCAATGTCGTGGGCTGGGGAATGGCGTAGAAGCTGGTATTGACCTCAACCGTATTAAATTGGCGTACATAATAGGCCAGATATTGATCTTTGGGCCATTTTTCTGGATAGAAAACGCCGCGCCAACCATCAAAAAGCCACGATGAGGTGCCAAGCCAGACATTTGCTTGCTGTTCGTTCATTGTCGATAGCTCATAGAGAAATAGGGATAGACTTATGATCAGAAATTCGTGCAATTACGACAAAATTCTGGATGTAATAACAATTTTCAGCTAAATTGATGCTGATGGCAAACATAATTTTTGTGCATACTGTACATAGATGTTTGCCTCTTATCATTATAGTATAGACGAAGTGCCTTGTGAATTCTACTACAAGGTTGTTCCCACCTTAATCATTCTTGTTTAATCAAAAAATCAGCTTGGGAGAATAATTTTAGCCTATGGACAACAATTGAGAACCGCTTTGCTCGTTCATTTTACCAGGAATGCGTTGTGCCGTTGAATTATCCGTTCTTTATTTTCCTCATTCGTATCAATACGGGCATCAAGCCGGATTAAAGCAGATTTTGGCTGCATCTTGTTAGTTTATTCTTTGCGACTTTATACGCTTGGCAAAACTTATGGATATCGGGCAATGCTGTAATTGATAATGGTGTGCGGACAATTTTAAACGCATAAACTTTGAATTATTCGGCTGTAAATGAAGCATTACTTAGGAAGGGGTTATTACAATGGAAGAGTTGCAAGCGAATCTTAGCAGCCTTACAGTTTCTGCCAATATTCTTTGGGTGTTGATTGCTGGTTTCCTGGTCTTCTTTATGCAGGCCGGCTTTGCCTTGGTAGAAGTAGGCTTTACGCGCGCTAAAAATGTTGCCCACACCATGATGATGAATATGATGGTCTTTTGTCTCGGCGCAATTGGCTACTTTATTTGTGGTTTTGCGTTCCAATTTGGCGCCGTCAACTATACATATGGGGAAACCGCCATCAGTGCTACGCAAGCTTCGCCCGCATGGGCTTTTTCGCCAATTACGCTGGGCGCGTGGGGCGATAGCCTGGCACAAGGTTTGCGCTTTGGCGAACAATGGGGCATCATTGGATTGTCTGGCTTCTTTCTCCAGGGTATCCAACTGAGCGCTGCTGGCATCTTTGCCTTTTTCTTGTTCCAGATGGTCTTTATGGATACCGCTGCTACGATCCCAACCGGTTCCGGCGCTGAACGTATTAAATTTACTGGCTTTATTTGGATGAGTTTGTGGGTCAGCATGTTTATTTACCCGCTGGTTGGCAACTGGGTATGGGGCGGCGGTTGGTTGGCTAATTTGGGGCGTACGGTTGGTTTGGGCAATGGTGTCGTTGATTTTGCCGGCTCTGGTGTCGTTCATACCACAGGCGGCGCGGTCGGCTTGGCAATTGCGCTTGTGCTTGGACCGCGGATTGGTAAGTTCAATAAAGATGGCTCAGCCAACGCGATTCCAGGCCATAACATTCCGATGGGTATTTTGGGTACAATTATTCTCTTCTTTGGTTGGTTTGGTTTCAACCCTGGCTCAACCTTGGGTATTCAGGGTGCTTTCATTAATTTGGTCTCATTAGCGGCAGTCAATACATTGATTGCCGGCGCGGCTGGCGGTATCAGCGCCATGTTCTATATGTGGTTTTTCGGACCTGTGAAGAAACCGGATCCATCCATGTCAGTCAACGGTGTTTTGGCTGGTCTGGTCGCTGTGACTGCCCCCTGTGCTTTTATTTCGCCCTGGGCTGCTGTTGTGATTGGTTTGGTCGGCGGTGTGCTGGCTTGTCTCGCGGCAGGTTGGTTGGAAGCATGGAAGATCGACGATCCGGTAGGTGCTGTGCCGGTACACCTCTTTAACGGCATTTGGGGTGTGATCGCGGTTGGTCTCTTTGCCAATGGCAACCCAGACACCGCTGCCTGGAATGGGATTGATACAGCCGTTACTGGTCTACTCTACGGCGGTGGCGTTGGTCAACTGCTCGCCCAATTGTTAGAAGCGGGTGCGATTTTTATTACTGTCTTTGGTCTTTCTTATGTCGTTTTCCGCGTCCTGAATGGCTTTGGGGTTATGCGCAGCGAGCCGGCGGATGAAATTATCGGGCTGGATATTCCGGAAATGGGTGCGCGCGGCTACTGGGAAGGCTCACATCCCAACATTCGCACCATGCTCTAAAAGCTGGGTTACGGCTCGGTTAGATAGTATGAACCAGGTTTTTGTGCAACTATACAAAGGGGAACCAGTATGACAAAAAAAATTGAGGCTTTCATCCGCGAAGAGAAATTTGAGGATGTAAAGAAAGCCCTTTCCGATATCGGCATTGTCGGCATGAATGTCGTCGAAGTGCATGGTCATGGTCGCCAAGGCGGCTTGACATTGGCCTGGCGCACTGGCACTTATAAAGTCGATATGTTGCCCCGTTTTCAATTGAACATTGTGCTGAGTGACGATAATCTCGAGAAAACGATCGAGACAATTCGCAAATCCGCTTATACGGGGCAAGTAGGTGATGGCCTCATCTTTATCTATGCTGTGGAAGATGTAATCCGTATCCGCACCAATGAACGCGGACGTGAAGCGTTGACTTATGAAGATGATATCGATGTGCGTAAGGCAAAGCAGTCATCAGTAAATCGTTCAGCGAAGTAAGTTTAGATCGCGCACTTTAGGAGGGGTGGCAAATGCCACCCCTTTTTGTTTTCCCGCCGTGGTAGGCAGATAATAGCAATAATTTGATCGATTTGTGCATTTTATTAATATCTATTTGATTATTACACATGTCAAGTGTATATATTAGTGATTGTGCCTAAATAAATTTACTCAATCGAAAATATCCCAACAAGTCGTATAGGAACCAGGATTAATTTTTGTGCATATTGTATATTTTCATCGACGGCCCTCCCCGCTACAATAGTCTTTGTAAGTAATTGCAAAGTATGTGCCAATGTCCTTCATGCCGTTGTTACAATGACACATTGTTACAATGAGTAGTGAGTACTTTGCAAACACCAATCAGAAACTTCTCTATAATTTTGTTAGATGCCGCAGAAGCAACGTGTAAACGTAGCTGTTAATTAGGCAGAATTGTTTGCTCGTGTACCCCAACCGGGAGACGTACGGCATTACTTTGCGTTTGCCAGTTGTGAGCTATAAAGTTTTTTTGATCTTCTATTTGAAACGACAGAAGGGAAAGAGGAGAATGGAAATTAATACCGGCGATACCGCATGGGTGCTCATTTCAACCGCTCTGGTCACCTTAATGACGCCCGCACTAGCTTTCTTCTATGGTGGCATGGTGCGCCAGAAGAATATTTTATCGACACTTAATTTGAGTTTTGTTACGATGGGCCTAATTGGGCTGCAGTGGGTGTTGATTGGCTACACCCTTTCTTTTGGTGATAGCATCGGTGGCTTTATCGGTGGTTTGAACTTTTTGGGTTTGGCCGGCATTACCGACGCACCTAGCGCCACTTATGGCACAACGATTCCGCATATGGCCTTCGTCGCCTTCCAGATGACTTTTGCCGTCATTACGCCGGCCCTGATTACGGGTTCCTTTGTCGAACGGGTGCGTTTTAAGTCATTCTTGGTCTTTGCCCTGTTGTGGGCCACGCTGGTCTACAACCCCGTGTGCCACTGGGTGTGGAATGTGGGTGGCTTCTTCTTTAAAATGGGCGCGTTGGACTTTGCTGGCGGCACCGTTGTGCACATCACGGCTGGCTTTTCAGCGTTGGCCTTTGCCCTTTCTATTCGTTCGCGCCGTGGCTATGGCAAGATTACAATCGAGCCACATAACATTCCTTACACGGTGCTGGGCGCTGGTCTGCTCTGGGTCGGCTGGTTTGGTTTTAACGGTGGCAGTGCCTTGGGCGCTAATGGTTTGGCCTCTATCGCGCTGTTGAATACGAACGTCGCTGCCGCAGCTGCCACGGTGGTCTGGATGATGCTCTCCTGGCGCGAAAAGAAACCGAGCGTCTTGGGCATTGTGACGGGCGCGGTGGTTGGTTTGGTCGCGATTACACCAGGCGCCGGTTTTGTAACGCCAATGTCTGCAATTATCATCGGCGCACTGGCTGCCCCAATTAGTTACTATGCCATTCAACTGGTTCACCGGCGTGGGTTGGACGAATCGCTGGATGTCTTTGCTTGTCATGGCATGGCGGGTACGTTTGGCGCTCTTGCCACTGGTCTCTTTGCTACGACTACGATCAACGCTGCTGGTCGTGATGGCCTCTTTTATGGCAACCCGGCTCAGTTGGGCATCCAGGCGATCACCGTTGTTGTAACGGCGGTATTTGCCTTCGGTGTCACCTTTATCCTGGCCAAGGCCATTAACATGGTGTGGGGTCTCAGCGTCAGCGAGGACGAAGAAGAGGTAGGGTTGGATATCAGCGAGCATGGCGAACGGGCATACGCTTAATTGATAGTTTTTGAGCCATGATCTGGGGTATGTAAATAAAGAGCGAGGACTTCTATACCAAAAGTCCTCGCTCTTTTTATTCTGCTCCTTTAATCTCATCCGACGGGATGGACTGATATTACTTCTGTCCCGCCCCGGTTAGTGTCCCGCGGATCAAGTCGCGATTGAGCCGAGCGATGAAATCTATGCTGATCTCCTTCGGGCAGACTGCTTCGCACTCGCCGATGTTGGTGCAGCCGCCAAAACCTTCGGCGTCCTGCTGATTGACCATCAACACGGCGCGGCTGTAGCGCTCCGGCTGACCTTGGGGCAATAGCGAAAGATGGGATGCTTTGGCCGCGGTAAATAACATGGCCGATCCGTTCGGACAAGCAGCTACACAGGCGCCACAAGCAATACACTGTGCGGCGTCCATTGCCAGATCGGCTTGTTCTTTGCCGATCGGAATCGTATTGGCATCCGCCGCGCTGCCAGTCGAGACAGAAATAAAGCCGCCAGCTTGCACAATCCGATCAAAGGCACTGCGATCCACCACCAGATCTTTGATCACGGGGAAAGGTGTCGCACGCCAGGGTTCGACCACGATGCTGTCGCCATCTTTAAAGTGGCGCATGTGCAATTGACAGGTGGTCACCGCAGCTTTTGGTCCGTGCGCTGTCCCATTAATCACCATGCCACACGAGCCGCAGATCGGTCGGCGTCGAACCCCTGCACCTGATACCGCCACCCGCCGTCGTCGTTCCCGCCCCGCCGCCGCTGGGCGGCGAGGACCACCTTGACGGCCGCCTCCA
>JBBRVA010000098.1:0-14308 GCA_038247295.1 Caldilineales bacterium
AGGATGATTGGGCCAATCAATGCGCTCACCGTGCCACCGGTCAGGCGGAAGCCATCGACGAGGCCGGCGGCAATCCAGAAGACGATTGCGTTCAACACAATACTAAATAAGCCCAAGGTTAGAAAGGTCAACGGGAAGAAGAAAAAGCCGAGCACGGGGCGCAGCAACGCATTCAACAACCCCAATACCAACCCAGCCACCACTGCGGTGCCAAAGTCACGCACTTCAATCCCCAGCGGCAACCGTGTGATAATCAGCAAGCTAATTGTAGTCACCAGCCAAACCACAATAAAGTTTGTCATCGATCCATCTCCTTTTATGCTGTAAGTGATTGCAAAATTTAGATGCTCCCCGAAGCACACGAAGCGGATGGCCAGCGGGCATTAATTTGGCTATACTTCGTGAAACTTCGTGGAGCATTATTGCTTTGAAAACTTCTAAAACAAGCCGCGCACCATCATCAACAAACCTAAGATGATCAACGGGATGCCAACCACGGCGCCGATCACGGTCAAACTTAAGACAAAACCAACGATCACAAACACCAGCCCCAGCACGACGCCAATCAGCCGTCCGGTCAGACCAAGAATGCCCGCCACCAAGCGCCAGATCGCCACAAAAGGCCACAAAAACCAGGGTGTACGTTGTCGATTATTCATCGTCAATTCCTTTGCACTGTCCAGCCAGTGCCAGCGCGCCGAATAAAAATTTTCAAAAATAAATGCCTATTACACTTTACGCACCCAACGCTGTAAAGTTGCTCACATAATAAAAAAAGCCATCGTGACCGTAAACTCCGTCACAATGGCTCGCGTGTGTAGGTCACGCTTCCAGCGTGACAGGCCGTGGTTGCGCTTAATCGCCACGCGAGTAAAGGCATCTGCTGTAGGATCTGGCTTTACACGCGTGGCAACGTGCTATCGCCTTCACCCAGTGCGCGCTGCATCAACACACTGTCTAGCCAGCGGCCATGTTTGAAGCCGATCGAAGGCAGCAGCCCCACATGGACAAAACCGAGGCTACGGTGTAGTTCAATTGACGGAATATTTTCGCTGTCGCCGATCACGGCGATCATTTGGCGGAAACCCTGCTGCGTGCAGGCATCGATCAGCGTTGTCAACAGTTGGCGCGCAATGCCTCGCCGCTGGTAGGCAGGGTCGGTGTAGATTGAATTTTCGACAACAAACCGGTAGCCGGGGCGCGGGCGGTACGTGCTAGCGTAGCTGTAGCCTACCACGTGCTGATCAAGCTCGGCCACAAAATAGGGATAGCCTTGTTCGAGAATGGTTTGCATACGCCGGCGCATCTCGTTAAGGTCGGGCGCAGTTAATTCCCACGAAGCGGTGCCGTGGATCACGTTGTTGCTGTACATGGTGTGGATGGTCGCAACGTCGTCGAGCGTTGCGGGGCGAATGGTTATCGTCATCTAGATGCGGCTCTCTTTCCTTAGGCCAGGGTGGATGGTTGATCAATAGCGAGGATACGCGTTTTCGACCCCCCATGCAAGCGGCATTCGTTAATAAGGCCCATCGAATTTTTTGATAAGCAAACAACAGTTCACAGAGATCGTCGCTGCGCTTATGGAGGAGGCACAGAGCACACAGAGGAAAAGCAAAACGCGGTTTGCTGTTCTCTGTGATCTCTGTGTCTTCTCTGTGATCTCTGTGTAACGTTTTTTAGCGCATCTGCTTGTAATACCCGATCAGTCCGTTCGTGGAAGAGTCGTGCGTGGTCACGGCGGCGTCGCCCTTTAGCTCCGGCTCGATGGCTTTGGCCAATTGTTTACCCAGTTCCACCCCCCATTGGTCAAACGAGTTGATCTGCCAGATGATGCCCTGCGTAAAGATTTTGTGCTCGTAGAGCGCAATCAGTGATCCCAGCGTCGCCGGTGTCAGTTCCGGGAAAAAGAAGGTGTTGGTCGGCCGGTTGCCCGCGAAGCTTTTGGCGGCCACTAATATTTCCAGCGGCTCACCGGTCAATCCGCTTGTGGCTAATTCTGTGCGCGCTTCGTCGGCTGTTTTGCCCTTCATCAAGGCCTCGGTTTGGGCCAGGAAGTTGGCAATCAAGATCGGGTGATGCTCACCCAGGGGGTTATGGCTGCGCGCCGGCGCAAGAAAATCACACGGCACCAATTTCGTGCCTTGGTGAATCAGTTGATAGAAAGCGTGCTGACCGTTGGTGCCCGGTTCGCCCCAGATCACGGGGCCGGTCGAGTAATCCACCTGTTCCCCTGTCTTAGTCACACTTTTGCCATTGCTCTCCATGTCACCCTGCTGGAAATAGGCCGGGAAGCGCGCCATGTATTGATCATAAGGCAGGATGGCGTGGCTCTGGGCGTCCCAAAAATTGTTGTACCAAATGCCCAACAGCCCCATGATCACGGGGATATTTTGCGCAAACGGCGTCGTGCGGAAATATTCATCCACTTGATGGGCGCCGGTCAAGAGTTCTTCAAAGCGGTCCATCCCAATCGAGATGGCAATCGATAGCCCAATCGCCGACCAGAGTGAATAGCGACCACCGACCCAGTCCCAAAATTCAAACATATTCTCGGTATCAATCCCAAACGCGGCCACTGCTTTCTGATTGGTCGAGAGGGCGACAAAATGTTTGGCAATCGCCGCTTCAGCTTGGGCCGTATCCAGCAACCAGCGGCGGGCCGTGTGGGCATTCGTCATTGTTTCTTGGGTGGTAAATGTTTTGGAAGCAACCAGAAAGAGGCTGGTTTCCGGGTTGATTAGTTTGAGCGTTTCGGCGATATCGGTGGCGTCGACATTAGAGACAAAGTGGGCGCGCAATCCTGCTTGGGTGTAGGGCGTCAGGGCCAGCGTCACCATCTTCGGTCCCAAATCTGAGCCGCCGATGCCAATGTTCACTACATCAGTGATCGGCTTACCGCTATAGCCTTTCCAGTTACCAGAGCGCACAGCTTCGCTAAACGTGCGCATTTTGCCCAGCACGCGGTTTACTTCTGGCATCACATCTTGGCCATCGACCAAGATCGGCCGGTTGGAGCGGTTGCGCAGGGCCACGTGCAAAACCGCACGGTTCTCGGTCGTGTTGATCTTCGCACCACTAAACATGGCGTCGATTGCGGTGCCCAGTTTGGCTTGTTGCGCCAGATCCAGCAATAGGGTCATAGTCTCGTCGGTAATGCGATTCTTGGAATAATCAAACAGGATGTCCTGAAAAGATAGGGAAAATTTGGCAAAACGCGCGGGGTCAGCGGCAAACAGATCGCGCATGTGCGTCGCACTCAGGTTTTGGCGATGAATTTCGAGCGCTTGCCAGGCGGGCGATTGAGATAAAGCAGACATTTTACGGTCCTTTCGCTTGTTATAGTAGGCGAGAAGTTAGACTATTTATTTACCGCTCATCAGCCGAAAGTGGGCAAACAGATTATTTTGCAAAAAGGCAAAACACCAGTTTGCACAGATGAGCCTTTATTTGCATCTATGCTACCACAAAGAGGCAGCGGAAGCAGAACGCAAGCCCACCAAACAGAAGGCAATCACACAAGGAGTTCGCATGGAAACCTGGGATCTATGGTACCCCAAAGCCGGTGCAACGGGCATGTCTTTTGCGCGCGGCCGAATTGACGCCGCCGAAGTCATGCTTGTCCACGCTGCGCCGCCGGTCCTGACCGTAACGGTGCGCGATGGTGATGGGATCCTCATCGCCGAAAGCACAGATTTGCCCCAGACGGCCGATACGCCCATCGCCCGTCTGACCCGCCAGGGCAAACGCATCGAACGCGCCGACATTTGGCCGGATGTTCAAGATATCGGACGTTTGGTGATCCTGCCGGGTGGCGAAGTGGGGATCTTGGTCCACTGGTGGCATGCCGCCGATCATTCAGAGTGGCGCTGGCAGATCGAATTGTACAATCATAGATAACTATAACCAGCGTTTCCCACTATCTGCACCGATGCAGCTAGTCCAGAAGGCGATCCCAAAAATTTCTAGCAACAGATACACCTGTTTCATCGCCTGCCGTAGGTCAACTGCTGGTCCCAAATTAGAAATTTAGCTTCTGGACACGTAGTAGAATTGATAGTATCATAAAGTGACTACTAACCCGTAAGGTTAACGTTCAACCGCATCGGGTGGGGTAGCGTGTGAAAATTGGCGTTGAGATCCACCAAGGAGAAAACTTACACCTGTGTTCTCCCTTAGACTCTACACTCGACAATCAGTTCGATGACTACGAGCAGGCGTAAGCCCGACCTGGCCCCTCACTTGGGAGAATTGGTGCGTCCGGCTATAGCGCAAGTTGCCGGTGACGAACCAGCACTTCATGCCACGTCCGGCGAAGCGACTACGCGTCCTGATGCTAGATTTCAACACAACAATCTTTCCTTACTCCGCACACCTCTCATCGGGCGCGACCACACAGTAGCTGTCGTCCAACAACTGTTGCTCCAAGAACAGGTCGGCCTGCTCACCCTGACCGGCCCCGGCGGCATCGGCAAAACCCGCTTGGCCTTACAAGTCGCGGCGAACCTACTGGATCATTTTGTTGATGGCGTCTACTTTGTCGCCCTGGCGCCGATCAGTGACCCGGCCTTGGTCAGTACAGCAATTGCCCAGGCATTAGGTGTGAGCGAAGCGCCGGACCGGTCCGTACAGGAGAGTCTGCAAGCCTATTTGCATGACAAGCAGTTGCTGCTCGTGCTGGACAACTTCGAGCAGATCTTGCCGGCAGCACCATTGGTCAGTGCGCTGCTCAACGCCTGCCGCCGTCTGAAAGTCTTGGCAACCAGTCGGTCTACCCTCCACCTTTACGGCGAGCAGGAATTCTCCGTCCCACCTTTGGCGTTGCCCGATCTCAGACGCTTCACCACACTGGAAAAAGACGCGGCCACTGGCCTCACTGAATTCGCCGCGATCGATCTCTTTTGTCAGCGGGCCAACGCCGTCAAACCCGATTTTGCCCTGACTGCCATCAACGCTGCTGATGTCGCCAAAATTTGCATTGGTCTGGATGGGCTACCGTTGGCCATTGAACTGGCCGCGGCTCGGATCAAATTGTTCACGCCATCCGCCTTATTGGCACGTTTGAACCAAAGCCTGACGCTACTTACTGGTGGGCCGCACGATTTGCCAACGCGGCAACGTACCCTACGCGACGAGATCGCCTGGAGCTATGACCTGCTCTCAGCAGAGGAGCAGACGCTCTTCCGCCGGTTAGCCGTCTTTGTGGGGGGGTTTACGCTGGCCGCTGCGCAAGCGGTAAGCAACCCTTCGATAGCCTCAGGGCAAGTGCTGGGTGTCGATGTGCTGGAAGGTGTGGCAACACTGGTCGATCAAAATCTGCTGAAACCAATGGCGCAAAGTGATGGAGAAACTCGCTTCGGCATGTTGGAAACGATTCACGAGTATGGCCTGGAACAGCTAACAGCCAGTGGCGAAGTGGAGGCAATCCGTCACCAGCATCTCAACTTCTATCTCGCCTTGGCCGAGGAGGCCGACCCCAAGTTGCGTGGTGCAGAGCAGTTGGTTTGGTTGCAGCGATTGGATTCAGACTATGCCAACCTTCAGAGCGCGCTGGCGTGGTCGCTGCGTGATGAGAGTCAAGTAGACGATCACGACCGCTGGCAAGGATTGCACCTGGCCGGCACCTTATCCTGGTTCTGGTATCTGCGCGCTCGCTTCAACGAAGGTCGGGGTTGGTGTGAACGGGCAGTGGCATTGAGCGAAACAATCGACGGAAAAGCGACGCGGGCAAGGGTGCTGCAAGGGGCGGGGATTATGGCCCAGATGCAGGGTGACTTTGCGCAGGCCCGCGTGTGGCTAGAGGAAAGTCTGGCTCTTTGGCAGAAGCTAGAGGATGATTGCGGTATTGCTTTCACGCTCATGTGGTTGGCCTGGGCGGCAGGTGTACCGGGTGACTCGGCAACGGCGCGTTTGCTAGCTGAGAGGAGTTTGGCGATCTTTCGAAAAATCGGGGATAGTTGGGGGATCGCCTGGGCGCTTGATACGTTGGGATCAGTCGGAGGGATTGCCGACTTTGCGATCATTCGTTCGCTGCTTGAAGAGAGTGTTGTACGTTTTCGCCAAATCAGGGATGCCTGGGGCATGGTCGATGCGCTCAGTAGCTTGGGCGACAAAGCCTACCGCCACGGCGACTACAGGATGGCGCGCCAGTGGTTGGCAGAAACACTGGCGCTAGGGCAGCCGCTGGGAGAAAAATTTTCATGTATGGTTGCCTTGATCACGCTAGGGGCCATCGCCCGTTTGCAAGGAGAAAATGAGCTGGCGACGACCTATTTTACACAAAACTTGGCACTTGCGCGCGAAGTTGGCAACCAGTCGTATGTCGCCTGCGCCTGTCAACAGCTTGGCTTGCTTGCCCAACAGCAGGGCGATGATACACAGGCAATGGCGTATTTGCGCACAAGCCTGGAACTGGCCTGGGCAGCGATGGGTCCAATCCAGAATCTGATGTCGCTGATCGGCTGTATTGCCGTAGCTGCTCACCAACAGCAATGGGAACACGCCGCACGGCTGGCCGGGGCCGTCGAAACGCTGCGCACCAACCTGGATGAAACCTTTACGCCGTTGCAAGAGGCTGATTATGAACGCAGCTTTATCGCAGTGCGCGCTAGACGCAGCGAACCGCTGGTAGCCGCCGCATGGGCGCGAGGCCGAACAATGACGCTGGAAGAAGCCATCGCCTATGCCTTAACGCTGCCAGACGTGCCTATTTCCGCCGCTTCGACCTTGGCACCCACTCCGATGCTGCCACTGCCCCAAACCTACCCTGCCGGTCTGACCGCACGCGAGGTTGAGGTGCTCCGACTGTTGGCACAACGGTTCACCTATGCCGAGATCGCCGACAAACTGATCATCAGTCGGCGCACGGTCAATGCGCATGTTACCTCGATCTACAGCAAACTAGGGGTGACGACGCGTGAGGCAGCCATCCGTTTCACCGCCGAGCACCACCTGGTATGAAGCTATGGTACAACCTGAAATAAAAAGCGGGAGTTGGGTATTGACCTCAACTCCCGCTTTTTATTTGCCTATTTTGCAGCATAGCAAGGTAAGTCGGCGGGCATAGACGAACAAACGACCAATGACTATTCGTATACCTACTCGCACTTGGTTAGTCGCCAGTCATAAATAGGTATACGAATAGGTAACTGTTACTGATGCACCATCGCCAGCTATCCTATATGCTGTCACCAGCACGCAGCAGACAAAGTGCTCAGCGCTTTTGTTTTGAAGACCTCGAGGAGAAAAATGATGCCATACAACAATTGGGTCAACGCACAGCAAATGCTAGCCCGTCGCAGTTTCTTACAGCTGGTAGCTAGCACAACACTAGGTGCGACGCTGATCGCTGCCTGTAAACCGATTACGGCGCCGGGCCAGCCACCAGTCGCCGCCGAGCCACAGGAAGGCATGAACATGAAGCTACAAAAGGTCGTTGCCAACGGGGTAGAGTTGCACTACGTGGAGCAGGGCCAGGGCGATCCGCTCGTTCTACTGCATGGCGGGCTGTCCGACTATCGCCGGTTTGCGCCGCAAATGGCGCAATTTGCGCAGAACCATCGTGTGATCTCCTATAGCCAACGCTATAACTACCCGAACCAGAATCTACCGATTGTCGATGATTACACTACGCTGGTCGATGCCGAAGATCTGGCCGCCTTTCTCCAGGCGCTTGATCTCGACCAAAGCCATATCATGGGCTACTCGTCCGGTGCGTTCATGGCATTGGCGATGGCCTTAGATCATCCCGAGATGGTGCGCACCTTGGTGCTCAACGAACCACCCATCCTGCACTGGCTCCCCGGCCTCCCCGGCGGCGACACTATCTTCGCAGAGTTTATGTCTACGTTCTGGGAACCAGTTGGGGAAGCATTCCGCCAAGGCGACAAGGAGCTTGCCCTCCGTCGCAGTGTAGAATTCTTCATCGGCGCGGATGTGCTGGACGAACTGCCCGCCGAGGTGCGTCAGGGCATGGAGGATGACATCGCGGCATGGGAAGCATTTACGACTTCGCACGATACCTTTCCCATGATCGACAAGGCGCAGGTCGCGCAGTTGCCGATGCCGATCCTGTTACTCACCGCCGCAAACACATTGCCCCTCCACAAACTGGTGAACGCTGAACTCGCACGCTTGTTGCCACAAGCAAAATACGTAACCATTGCCGACGCCACCCACGAAATGTGGGACGAGCAGCCAGATGCATGTGTCGATGCCATCCTCGAATTTTTGCAGGGGCAAGCGTGAGACTCTCAAAAACGAGCGCTACCTATACGGCTTCTGACCAAAGTATGTAGCGGTTGTTGCGCGAATAGGTATCGGGATAGGTACATGTACCGATGTGCCGTTGCGATCAATGGTGTAGACTAATGTTGACACGTTTTGGCACTCAAATCATTATGAAGGAGAAACTATGACTGCTTTCGAAAATGCAACGAAGTTCTTTACGGCGTGTGAAGCGCCGGAAGGCTGGGCGGGGTGTAAACCATACGTTGCCGAAGGTGCGCCGTTTACGGCCCAGAGCGAACCGCTGGCTGAGATTGATACGGTCGAGGCCTATTGTGAATGGATGTACGGTCTGGCGACGGTCACCGCACCAGGTGCCACCTATGACCTCCATACGTCCGCCTATGACGAAACAACGCGCACCGCGGTTTTCTTTGCCACCTATCATGCCAAACATACGGGCGAAGGCGGCCCTGTCCCGCCGACCAATCAAGAGACCCACTCCCACTATGTCTACTTCTTGACCATGAATGACGATAACAAAGTCGCCAGTATGGTCAAAGTGTGGAATGCACCCTGGGCCATGCGCGAACTCGGCTGGAGTTAGTCTGCTTGCCTGATTCTGTATCGGTGGAGTAGGCAGATAAAAATCAGGGGAATGAGACCAAGGTACATGGACTTGTTTTGTCTGCGGCATACCTAGTCACCACCTGCGCGTGAATAGTATCGAAACAGGTACATGTACCGATGCGCCGTTGCCACCTATCCTGTACACAGTCATCATTACATGCAAAACAAGGCAGGAACGTTAATAGACAAATCAGATAAAAGACACGGATTGTAGGTGCGGTTACAAACCGCACCTACGATTTATGCCATGTTTAATTGGTTCTCCATTAGCTACAATTGGGTGGAGAGGTGTCCTGAAAGTAAGCGTCTGCTGAGCGCGATTCTGGTTTTACGACTTCGGATAACAGCCATGCCTAGCACTGAACCTCAGTTTTTACTTCGTCCGATGACGACAGCGGACGCCCATACCATTGCTGCTTGGCGCTATGCCGGCGTATATGCGTTTTATGATTTCACGGCCGATCCCGCTGATCTCGCTGAGTTACTCACGCCAGAAACGTGGGGGAGGTCGTACTTCAGCGTTGACGACATGAACCAGGAACTGGTTGGCTTCTTTCAATTCAAGCAGCAAGGCGACGTGATTGACATCGGCCTTGGCCTACGTCCCGACCTGACCGGCAAAGGTTATGGGTTGTCGTTTGTGGTTGCCGGGTTGAACTTTGCGCAACGTCGTTTCACCCCGCGACAATTTCGTTTGGCAGTAGCGGCGTTCAATCGCCGTGCGCTGCGGGTCTATGCGTGCGCCGGTTTTCAAGCGATATGCACCTACTTGCAGGCAACCAACGGTAGCCAGTACGAATTTATCGAGATGGTGCGGGATGTCACGTGGAATGACAAGTTAGTATAGGTGCTCAATACCGAATTCAGAACGTGAAGCCACATGGGTTCTGGTGTGTCCAGGTTAGGGAGCTACACGACCATGATTCAACAGACCCCCAAGATTGACCGGTTCAAACAACAACTGCGCGATGCGTTGCGTCAAGGGGCGCAACAGTGCCGCGCCGTCACGATTGCAAAACATGCCAATGTCTACACCTGTGGCGACCAGGAAGAGTCCGTCTACTTCATCGAGAGTGGGCAGATCAAACTGCTGATGCTTGCGCCGGACGGAAACGAATGCCTGCTGGCCATCCACACGGCAGGTGACATTTTCGGCGAGTTATGCCTGGCTGGGCTGGGCGAACGCCTGGAAACGGCCACCGCGATGGAAAAGACCCTCCTCAGGCTGATTCCCTGGGCGCAGTTCTTTGTGCGCTTAAGCCGCGACGCGCTGCTGGAAGGCTTTGTGCGCTACCTGGCGGTGCGTATTGCCGACCAACAGGAAGTGATCGCCAACCTGGTGACGGTGGACAGCGAACAGCGGTTGGGTAAAACACTACTCCAACTGGCGCGCAAGCTCGGCAAACAAGACCCGCGCAGCATCCGCATCGAGCAACGGATTACCCACGAAGAACTGTCGGCGATGGTCGGTACAACCCGACTGTGAGTGGCCTAGGCGTCATTGGCCTCGGCAATTTGATCGCCGATCTGGCGGCGGCGCGGCTCGACCCGCGTATTCGGTTAGGCGGGTGATTGCATCATCAGCGCACTCATAGGACCTGCGTAAGTCCTAACTCATTAAAAAACGCTAAAAAAGGGCAGAAGGTTGGTAGAGACCAACCTTCTGCCCTTTTTTGCTTTCCTCCTCCTGACGCTATTTGTACTTGGCCGCTTGTGTTATACTTACCCATAACCCATTGGCCTATCGTTCAATCACGAAAGGAGTCGAGCATGGTCCTTAAAACCGCCCGTACCCTGGTCAGCTGCGAGTGGGCCATGAAGAGCATCCAATGACAACCACCAGCGCCGGGGACACACGTTCCGCCACCACGGCAGAGCCGACAACCGATTCAAATACAGTGCGCACGGCGACGAAAGCCACTGCGCATTCGCCAGAGCATGAACACGCATCGCTGACGCCGCGACCAGCCAGCAACCTCACCCTGCCGCGCCTGCCGCTCATCGGGCGCGATCCTGACCTGGCCGCCCTCCAACAACTGTTGCTGCAAGAGCAGGTCGGCCTGCTCACGCTGACCGGATCGGGCGGCATCGGTAAGACGCGCTTGGCATTACAGGTCGCCGCCAATCTACTTGACCATTTTGTCGATGGTGTCTACTTTGTTTCCCTCGCACCGATCAGCGCGCCGGAACTGGTCAGCACGATGATCGCCCAAGCGCTCGGTGTGCAAGAAAGTGGGGGGCTTCCTCTCCAAGAAAGCCTGCACAATTATCTACGTGATAAGCAACTGTTGCTGGTGCTGGACAATTTTGAGCAGGTGGTGACCGCGGCACCAGTGGTGGGCGAATTATTGAAAACCTGTGCACGCCTAAAGGTATTGGTGACTAGTCGCGCCACCCTCCACCTCTATGGTGAACAAGAGTTCCCCGTGCCACCCCTGGCATTGCCGGATCCAAAACAGCTTGCCCAAACCGATCCCAATGCCAGCCTGGCGCATTATGCAGCCATAGAACTTTTCTGCCAGCGTGCACTGGCCGCCAAACCCGATTTTGCCCTCACGCCCAACAACGCGGCCACGGTCGCTGACATTTGTATTAAGCTAGATGGGCTGCCATTGGCGATTGAACTGGCCGCGGCCAGAATCAAACTATTCTCACCAGCCGCCTTGTTGGCGCGCTTAAACCAGCGATTGACGCTGCTCACGAATGGCCCCCACGACTTGCCGACGCGCCAACGCACGCTGCGCGACGAAATTGCTTGGAGCTATGACTTGTTGACGATCGATGAACAGACCCTCTTTCGTCGGCTAGCGGTCTTTGTCGGTGGTTTTACCTTGGAAGCCGCGCAGGCGGTGGGTGACCCTTCGGCAGGCTCAGGGCAAGTGCTGAGTGGCGATGTGCTGGATGGGGTTGCTACCCTGGTCGATCAAAACCTGCTGAAACAGGTAGAAAAAGGTGATGGCGAAGCCCGCTTCGGCATGTTGGAAACGATTCGGGAATATGGGTTGGAGCAGTTGGTAGCCAATGGGGAAGCGGAGACGGTCCGCCGCCGCCATGCAGACTTCTTTTTATGGCTGGCGGAAAGAGCGGAGCCAACACTCCTGGGACGTCAACGCAAACAGGGATTGGCGCAACTGGAAGCAGACCTGGATAACTTCCGTGCGGCTTTGCTTTGGAGTCAGGCAGACGCAAATAGAGCAGAGACCGGGTTACGCTTGGCTGGTGCGTTATCTTGGTTTGCCCATTTTTCCAATCATGCCAACGAGGTGCGTGGTTGGTTGGCTACTACACTACAAAGTGCTAGCCAACCAACCTGGGTGCGCGCCAAAGCCCTCTGGGGTGCAGGGCTGATGGCCTTGATTCTGGGTGAGTACCAGCAGGCAAAAACTGAGTTTGAGGAAAGCGTTACACTTTGGCGCGCCCTTGGTGATCAGCGTGGGTTAGCAGTGGCGTTGCGTGAATTATGTGCCATCTTGCACTTTCTGGATCAACCAATCGCAGCACAGCAGTGTGGTGAAGAAAGTGTAGCGTTTTGGCGAATGGTGGACAGCCCATGGGATCTGGCGATGGCGCTTGACAATCTGGCCTTTGCCATTGCTGCGCAGGGTAACAAAGGGCAAGCACACATATTGTTCGAGGAAGAATTAGCTCTCTTCGAGGCGATAGGCGATTCCTGGGGGCAAGCTACCGCTTTAAATGGCTTGGGGTGTATTGCCGGTCAGCAAGGTAACTACGCGGCAGCTCGTGTTTATCTTATGAAAGCGTTGGCGCTACGACGCGTAGAGGCAGAAAAATTCACGCTCGCCGAAGCGCTAACGCTGTTGGGTGAAGTGCTCCAACACCAAGGTGAATGGGAAACAGCCAGCAAACTTTATGGTGAATGTTTGATCGTAGCACATGACAACGGTAGTAGAGCAGTCATAGCGCATGTTCTCCATCAACTGGGAACCCTCGCCCAAGCTCAAAACCAGATCCAACGCGCGGTGCGCTTGTTCGCCAGCGCAGCCGCGTTACGTGCGAGTGCAGGCGGCCTCGGTTCCCATACGACTAAAATACCGGCTGAACAGATACAAGCAATCGCCACTGCACGTGCTACGCTTGATGAGGAAGCCTTCGCCGTTCTATGGACGGAAGGCCAAGCTATGAAGTTGGATCAGACCATTGCCTTTGCCTTATCACAGCCCGCCCCAGCAGAGGCTGCACCTTTGGTAGAAGATGAAAAAGCAACCCCTCTGCTATCCCCCGCCGGCCTGACAGCCCGCGAAGTCGAGGTGTTGCGGCTACTGGTACAAGGGTTGACCTACGCTCAGATCGCCGATACATTAATCATCAGTCGCCGCACGGTCAACTCCCATGCCTCTACAATCTATAGCAAACTCGGGGTCACTTCCCGTGCAGCAGCGATGCGTTTGGCGCTCGACCACCGCCTCGTGTAAATCTCCGGCATCCTCTATAACCGTGAAAAAGGAGCGGAGCTTGGCGTTTGCCAAGCGCCCGCTCCTTTTTCCTTTCTCCGTCATCCGCCAAGGATCAGTAGTGAGGGGCATCGGTATATATACGTAGTCTGCGCGTGGTAGCGTTGGGCGCCAACCATTTGCAAGTACGTATCGGAATACGTACTTGTACCGATGCAGCGGTGCAAGCAATCTTGTACACTGACCTGGCAAGAAATTGATCTTCACAAACCATATTTCACAAGGAGAAAGATAAGATGCGCCACAAACGAATGTTCATCCTCCTCGTCATCATCGGCCTGCTGGCCGCACTGACCACATCGGTCTATGCGACAACCAGCTTCCACCCAGCCACACCTAGCATTGTGGGGACTTGGAAGATCGTTATGCCCAAATCAGAGGGCAATCCCGATGCGTCTGAAAACTTGCAAACCTTTTTCGCCGATGGCAATTTTGTCGAAACCACCAGCCTGCTCGGTCATGGCAAAGAAGGGCCGGATCACGGCGTCTGGATTGGTTCTGGCAACACTTATTACTGGACCGCACAATTGTTTCTCTTCGATGAGGAGAGCGGTGACCACACCGGTACACTCAAAATACGCGCCGCAGTCAAAATGGATGACGCCGATCATTTCACTGGCCAAGCCGTGGCAGACATTATCGATCTGGACGGTAATGTGACAGTGAACATTGGCAATGTTCCCTTCGAGTTTAAAGGTACCCGCATGGAGGTGGAACTGCCGTACCCCGTCGGTGCGCCCTAGCGCTTCATCGGAACCATTAAATTAAAAGGAAGTGTTCCAGTTCAATAGAATAGAGCGCATCCGCAGATACGGCTTTGTCCCCTCAATCCGTATCTGCGGATGCGTTCTACCCAACGAAAGTAAAGACCACCAAAAAGGAGACCACCATGAATCTGCAAGTGAGCATCCCAGCGAATAACGCTGCGTTCTTGGCCGCCGTTGCATGCGGTGATAGCGCCAGCATTGCGGATGTCTACACCG
>JBBRVA010000099.1:0-14308 GCA_038247295.1 Caldilineales bacterium
AGCTTGACCGACGCCTGTAATCTGCGCTGCGTCTACTGTATGCCAGAAGACATGAGCTTCCGCCCGCGCCACGAGTTGATGAGCGATGAAGAGATTCTCTTTCTGGTCAAAGTGGGTGCCAGCCTAGGCGTCAATAAGGTGCGCCTGACCGGTGGCGAGCCGACGATTCGCCCCAATGTGGTTGAGATCGTACGCGGCATTGCGCAAACGCCCGGCATCAAAGACCTGGCGATGACGACGAATGGATTACTGTTGCCCAAGTTGGCAAAACCGCTGGCCGAAGCTGGTTTGAAGCGTGTTAATATCAGCATTGACACCCTGAATGCTGATAAATTTAAGAAGATCACTCGGTGGGGCAAACTAGATGACGTGTGGGCCTCGATCGAGGCGGCGGAAGGGGCGGGCCTGACGCCGGTCAAACTAAACTGTGTCGTTGTGCGCAACTTCAACGATGGCGACGATATGATCGAACTGGCGCGCTTGACCCTAGAAAATGACTGGGATGTACGCTTTATCGAGATGATGCCGTTTGGCGAAATCACCGATTTTCAGCAGACTAACGTCGTCACCTACAAAGAGATGCGCGACCGGATCGAAAGCGCCTTTGGCCCGCTGGAAGAAGCGACGTACGACTTTCTTGACCCGAGCCGGCCGTTTCGGATTCCCGGCGCCATGGGCACGCTCGGCTTTATCAGCAGCGTAACCGAACCATTCTGTCAGGGTTGTGGGCGCGTGCGCTTGACTGCTGATGGCAAGTTGCGGCTCTGCTTGCTGCGCGACGACGAGGTCGATTTGTTAACGCCATTGCGGGCCGGCGCCAGCTTTGAAGAAATGCGTGTGCTGATGCGTGAAGGCGCGTTTCATAAACCGTGGGGCCATGGCCTGGATCAAGGTATTGTATCTGAAAATCGGGCGATGAATCAGATTGGTGGATAATTTCAAAGCAACGACGGTGATTGGTAAGTAGTAAGTGGTAATTAAAAGCTGGGTAGCGACGTTAATTACCACTTACTACTTACCAATCACCTACCAATTGCATCAATTTTAACTTTTGTTTACGGGAGATAGTTTACATGATTACGATTACAAGCAATGCAGCGGAGAAATTGGGTGGCATCATGGCGCAGAAGGGCATGCAAGAAAGCCACGGTCTGCGTGTTTTTGTCAAGGGTGGTGGTTGCGGCGGCATGCAATACGGCATGACCTTCGACACCCCACGCGAAGATGATCAGGTCTACGAGCAGAATGGCCTGCGTGTCGTTGTTGATCCGACCAGCTTTTTTTACATTGAAGGCGCCAGCATCGACTATGTGGACAACCTGATGGGTGGTGGCTTCCACATCGACAATCCACAAGCGGTTAGCTCTTGTGGTTGTGGCAGCAGCTTCCGCACGGCCAACACCCCGGCGGGCCAAGAACAAAGCTGTGGGCACTAAACAGTAACGCGCAAGCGAGCCTCATAGGCGAGGAGTAGAATCGGTTGCTCCTCGCCTTGTTTTATTGGCGCGTACAGCAGCCGAACGATGAGAGGTGAAATATTTCTATCCCTATTTTACGCCAGCCATCTTTCATTGCGGTGTCGGCTGCAATGGGCGTTCAACCATCTGAGCTACTTTCTGTGATGGCTGAAGAGCAGAAAATGGGTCGTTTATTTGTGCAGGAGTTGCTGCCATGAATGCCCGATATTTTACCTTAATTGAAGCACGCGCGGCGCTGCCCAAGGTTAAACAACTGATGCAAATGGTGCAAACGGCGCGCCAGGAAATTTTGCGTCTACGCCCAGAGGTATGGCCAGCCCTGCGTAAGGCCTCGATGAACGGTGGTAGCCGCGAAGCCGGGGAACTGTTAACCCATTTTCAGCGTTTGGAAATCGGCGTTAAGGGCATTATCAACATGGGCATTGTCGTTAAAGATGTCGATGAAGGGATCATTGACTTCCTGGGTAAGCGCAATGGTCGTGATGTTTATCTTTGTTGGCAATATGGCGAAGAAGATATCTTTTATTGGCACGATGTTGAGGCTGGCTTTGCTGGTCGTCGGCCCCTTGATTCTGATATTCGTTAAAGGATAAGATGTAATGTCCGCAGCGCAAATGATTAGCCTGGAAGAGGGTAGCTCAACCGAGGCGCCTTCGCATGGGACCTTAGAACAACGCATCCAGCAAGTGTTGGATGGCTATCGCCCCACTTTATATATGGATGGCGGCGACGTACAATTGTTGCGCATCGACGAAAAAGGAATCGCCCACGTTAAGATGTTAGGTGCTTGCATCGACTGCCCGATCAGTCTGCTCACGATGAAGTTGGGCATCCAACGTCTCTTAAAAGAACATTTTGCCGAAATTAAAGGGCTTAACGCCATTACCGATATTGATATTTCGACGCTCTATCGTCGAACTACCCCCAGCCCTGCATAAATTTAACTATAAGATGGCACAGATTCCGAAGTTTTCGGCTTTAGATCTGTTGCCGCTCGCTTGCCACAGAAAGAATGAACGATGCCGAACTCTTTTGGCGCCCCAGAAATTAGCGTGCAAGATGTCGAAGCAAAGCGCAAAGCTGGGGAAACTTTTATCTGGTTGGATGTGCGCGAGCCCAATGAGGTAGCGCATGTCTTTATTGATGATGATCGAGTGATCACGGTTCCCCTAAGCGAATTAGTCGCCCGCCAATTGGACGCCTTACCCGTCGCCGCCCAGGAGAAAGATGCAGAGATCATCGCCTTTTGCCACCACGGTATGCGCAGTGCGCAAGTAACCGCTTGGTTACGACAACAAGGCTGGACCAATGTTACGAATATGACGGGCGGCATCGGTGCGTGGGCGCAAGTGATCGACCCTTCAGTCGGCACGTATTAAGTTTCGCTCATCCGCCGTGTCGGCGAGCGTTCGCCCCCAGAGGGGACCCGGCGCTCACGGTTCGGCTGAGGACGTTCGACGAGCTCAGACTTCGGCGAGCTCAGTCGAGTCGTCGAGTCGCTCACCTCGAAGCGCCGAAGTCTCACGTCGAGCCGCAAGTGTACAGATGCATTATTTTGCCCATCGCCAAAACACCGGTTGGCACACTTTGCACCGATGAACCTTACGTTTTCAGTAACAAAGCCCGAGTCGTAATTTTTCTAAAATTATTCATAATAATTTGGGGTCAGACAAAATCCGTGCTAGAATCGGCATGGCGCTTGTAAAAAGATTCTTTTCTGAGCTTTATTTTTACGTTGATTTCTCTGCTAAATTTGTGGGGCCGCTGTTGTGTCCTGCCCAATTTGCGGATTATCTAACCTATAAATTATGTAATCCGTAGGTTATCAAGGAGAACTGTTATGCGTGTTGCTCTTATCAATCCCAAGTTTCGTCTCCCGATTGACACCCGCACTACTCCGCATTTAGGCCTAGCCTATCTGGCGGCTTTTAGCGAAAAACGCGGTGACGAAGTTGTGATCTTTGACGCCGACGTTGAAAAACAACCAATTGCGGAATTTATCCAAGAATATCGGCCCGACATCGTCGGCATCACAGCGAATACGCCGCAGGTGAAGCAAGCCTGGCGGGCGGCTAAGGCGATCAAGGAAGTACATGATTGCCTGATTGTGCTGGGCGGGCCGCATGTGAGCGTGCTGCCAGAAGAAAGCTGCGAGAAGCCTTTTGTGGACGTTGTTGTGCGCGGCGAAGGTGAAGAGACTTGGGTTGACGTCTGCAACCGTCTGGAAACCTATTTGAAGGATCAGCCGGTCTATCATACCGAAGCCTTTATGCATCCGGAGAATGAAATCTTTAAGGATTGCCAAGGTGTTAGCTATAAGACGAGTGACGGCCAAATTCACAACAACCCGGACCGCACGCCGATTGCCGACTTGGATAGCCTGCCCTGGCCGGCCTATCACCATTTCAAGATGGACCGCTATACCAATTTGCAGCCGGCCACCGATCACGTAGATGGCGCACGCAGCTTTAGTATCTTGACCAGCCGGGGTTGCCCTTACCGCTGCACCTTCTGCAGCCAGAGCATCATGCCGATCAAGTGGCGCAGCCGCAGCGCCGAGAGCGTATTGGCGGAATGGCGTCACCTGGTGGAAGAGTTGGGCGCCCAGGAGATCGGCGTGCTGGATGACAGCGCCAATATTCGGGTCAAGCGGCTCGAAGAGATTGCCACCTTGTTGATCGAGAATCAGCTCAATCATGTACCGTGGATCTTCGTCAACGGTATTCGCGCCAACTTGGCCAGTAAAGAATTGCTGACCTTGCTCAAACAGGCAGGTTTGAAGCGCACCGCCTTTGGTGTAGAAACCGGCGACCCCGAAATTCTGAAGAGTATTGACAAGAAGATCGATCTAGACACAATCCGCCAGGCGTTCAAAAATGCCAAGGAGATCGGGCTGGAAACGATCGCCTTTATGATTCTGGGCCTACCGGGTGAAACGCGCCAGACGATGCAGAATTCGATCAACTTTGCGATTGAAATCGACCCGATGATCGCCAATTTTTCGATGATGACGCCGTATCCTGGCACTAAAGTCTATGAAATTGTTAAGCGCCAGGGTCGTTTCTTGATCAACGATTGGGAAGATTATGTCTTCTTCGAGCAGCAGGCGCGCTACGAAATGGGCGAAATGACAGCAGAGTTGGTTGAGGAGATGTATCGCAAGGCCTACCGCCAATTCTACTTGCGCCCTTCGCCGATTATTCGCCGTTTGAAGACCAAAGATTTCTGGCTCAATCTACCGCGCAACATCCGCATTGCCATGCGCACCTTTGTGCCCAAGAAGGAAAAGACTGGCCTGCGCAAGGCGGTTGAGGCTGAAGGCGCGATTTAATCGCTTTGCACCACTGTCACTACCCATCGATTAGGGAAAGTGATGGCAAGAGAAGTTAGTCATGAGTACCTTAGAGCAACGATCTGGGTTACCGAGCGCTGTCAGCCAGGCAAAAGAGCCGGACTGGTCAATGGGTTGGCGCTACGAAACCATACCGACTGCGAATGGCCGCGCAACGCAGGTGCGCGTGCCGCTCACAGCGGACGAAGCTCGCCACCCCCAAGAAGGCTATGTGATGCCCGAACGCACCGAACATGATCGCATTTCAGATGACCTTTGCGATATGTTACGTGCGTACTATACCGCAACACCGGGTATGGCGGTTTTTCGCAACTTGGTTTTCACCTGGGATCACCCCAGTGTTAGCCCTTTTGCTCCAGATGTGACAGTTGTTGCCAATGTACGGGCACGCGACGCCGATCGGTCACAATTTGTGGTGGCAGATGAAGGGACACGCCCGCTCATCGCGATCGAAGTTGTTTTACGATCTTCGTGCAAGGATGATCGAGTGGAGAAGGTGCGTGATTATGCCCTGGTCGGCGTGCAGGAATATGTATACATTGATCACTCGATCTGCCGCGAGCAGCACTTTTGGGAATTGGCCGGTTTTCGATTGCAAGGGAGTCATTACTTGCCAATCTTACCAGATGAGGATGGCGCGCTCTATCTAGAGAGCGTGAACCTGCGAATTGGGCTAACCGATGATCAGGTGTGGCTGGAAGATGCTGCGACCGGCAAAGATCTGTTAACGAATCTGCAAGCCAGGCAGGCGCTCCAGATGGCAGAGGAAGCGCGGCAAGCGGCTGAAGCACGCATTGCTGAATTAGAAGCACAAATACAAGCATTACGGCAGCCACGAGAAACGACCGATCCATTATAGAACTTACGCACCCAAGCTTCCTGGAAACTTGGCAATGCATGACATCAAAGTACAGAGGATTTCACATATGCGAATTATTCTAGCCAGCCCGGAAGCCAAAGTTTGGAGTGAACGGAAGCACATCCCATTAGGGTTGGGCTATCTGGCCGCCGTCTTGCGCGAAGGCGGGCACGAAGTGATGATCTTCGACGCTGCGATTGAAGATGTGGGTGTCGATTATTATCTGGATCGTGCCGAAGAAGAGGGCCGGCCCTATGGCATGATCGGGATTACGGCGACCACCCCACTGATCAACGATGCCTGGGAGATGGCGCAGCTTGGCAAACAACGGGGTCTGATTACGGTGTTGGGTGGTCCACATTTGACGATCATGCCGCTGGAATCTTTACAGCCGCCGCACACAGCCTATGTTGATTATGTTTTTAAGGGTGAGGCTGAATATAGCTTTCTGGAATTGATCAACACCCTGGAAGCCGGGCATGAACCAGGTCTTATCCCCGGCATTAACTTTCGCCGCGGCGAGGAACTAATCGTCAGCCCGGAAAGCCCGATGATCCCAGATTTGGATACGCTGCCCTTCCCCGCGCACGACCTCTTCAAGATTGAACGTTATACCAATCTGCAACCGTTGACCGACGGCTTAGATCTGCATGCCCGCAGCTTTACGATCTTGACCAGCCGTGGCTGTCCTTACAAATGCACTTTCTGTTCCAAACCTGTCACCGGTGACACCTGGCGCGCGCGCTCGGTGGAAAGCATTGTGGCCGAGTGGCGCTGGCTGGTCAAAGGCCTGGGCGCGACCGAAATTGGCATGACTGACGATATCTGGAACTTGAAACTGCCGCGGGCTAAAGAACTCTGCCGTCGCCTCGTTGAAGAAGGTCTGAATACCGTGCCTTGGGTCACCGTCCACGGCATGAAGGTCAACCACACCGACTTAGAACTCTTTCAACTGATGAAAGCGGCCGGTTGCAAGCGTGTCGGTTTTGGCGTCGAAAATGGCGATGAGAACATGCTGCGCAATGTGATCCGCAAAGGGCAAACGCTGGATCAGGTGCGCGAAGCCTTTGCCAATGCCAAGGCGGCCGGTCTGCAAACAATGGGCTTCTTCATCTTTGGCATGCCCGGTGATAACGAAGAGACGATGGAAAAAACGATCCAGTTGGCGCTCGAATTGGACCCGCAACTGGCGAACTTTATGCTCGCCGCGCCTTTCCCTGGTACTGTCATGTACGACATGATCAAAGAGGGCGGCGAAGTCTTTGCCGACAAGTGGGAAGATTTTGCGATCCATGAGCAAAAAGCCCGCTTCACCATGAATGAGAATTACGATTCCGACCTCGTGATCAAGAAATGGCGTGAGGCCTATCGTCGCTTCTATCTCTATCGGCCAGAACGGGTGCTGGAAAAGATGATGTTCAAGGAAAATTGGACCAATATCCCGAACACGGTGGCACAGATCAAGCGCTTCTTTATCGGCAGCAAGGACCAGTTGGCGGACAAGGCCAAGCTGGAAAAAGCCAAAGCGACGGCATAACTCCCCTGTCTATAACAGATCGATTCTTTACAGCCCGCCACCGCGCTTGTGGTGGCGGGTTGTCTTTTCTCTATCCGCACTGCTGAAACTATGCTATGATGGGTGCATGGATAGATGACTTTATTCTGTTTTAAGGAGTAGCAAAATGGCTCTACTCACAGTTGAAATTCCTGAACGATTATTGGCCAAGCTGAAGCGCACCGGGCGTCCGGCGCAAGAAGTAATTGTCGAGGCGTTGGAGGAAGTACTGAATAGCAAGCCGCTCCAAGGGCAAGAAGAGTTGTCGCGCGATGAAATTGTGAAACGATTACTAGATTCTGGCTTCGCTCGCAATCCTGATGAGTATGACAGCCCAGAAGTACAAGCTTGGTTGGCATTACCTGAAGAAGAACGTAAAAGTATTATTGCTGAAATGGATGCACTTTGGTTTCCAGACTCAGCAGTTTCGCAAGCCATCGTCGAGCAGCGTAGGCAACAATGACCGTTTATTTTCTCGGCAGTAATGCAATTGTTAAATACTATATTAATGAGCCGGGATCTGTCTGGTGCGACGTACTGTGAACGACAAGAGTAATACTTCCGTTGTTTGTGAAATCTCATTGGCAGAAGTTGCTGCTGGGCTGGCACAAGCACGTCGTAGTCAAAGATTGGGTGGCACGCTGATGAGTAATACTTATCGACGGTTTCGTACTGATTTACGCCAACTTCTCTTTATTGGCCATCCAGCAACAATCGATGTAGCTGATCTAGCTGCACAACTTGCAATGCGTCGCCCACTGAAAGGTTGTGACGCCCTGCAAGTCGCAAGCGCACTCATGACTGAGAGTACGTTGATGCCCAAAGTTCGTATAATTTTTGTGAGCGGAGATGATCAAGCGTTACGAGCTGCACAAGCGGAAGGATTGTTAACCGGTAATCCGTTTGATCATATTGACGAAGATCAGATAAGATAAAACTATGCTCGGACTCATTCCCAAACTACCACTCTACTGGGCCTTTCGCACTTTTGGCTGGCCCGCTATCAAACCCTTCTCGGTCGTGATCAGCGTCAGCTATCGCTGCAACAGCAAATGCCGCACCTGCGATGTCTGGCGCAAGCCCAACGACGACCTGACCCTGACCGAATGGGATAAGGTCTTTGCCAGCCTGGGTACGTCGCCTTTCTACATGACCTTCACCGGCGGCGAACCTTTTTTGCGCGCCGATTTGGACGATCTGGTGATCAGCGCCTATAAGCACTGCAAGCCAGAAGTGATCACGATCCCGACCAACGGCATGTTGACCGAGCGTGTGATCGAAAAAGTGGCGCGCATGTGCCGCGAATGTCCTACCTCCAGCATCGGTATCAACTTGAGCCTGGATGGTGTCGGCGATGAACACGATGATATTCGCGGCGTGGAGGGCAACTGGAAGCTATCGATGGCGACATGGCAGCGGCTGAAAGAGCTGCAAAAAGAGTATAAAAATCTAGTGTTGACTGTTCACACCGTGATCAGCCGCTTCAACATTCATCGTTTCAAGGAAATTCAAGCTGGGCTGAAGTTTTTAGAACCCGACAGCTATATCACCGAAGTGGCCGAGGAGCGGGTCGAGCTAGACACTGTCGGCTGGGGTATTACGCCGCGCCCGGACGATTATGATGAGATCGCCGATTTTCTGAGCCAACAGGCGAAGCAGACGCCGGCCAAAGGCATTGCCCGTTTTACGCAAGCCTTCCGTGCCCAATATTACCAGCTTGCTAAGCGGGTCTTACATGAGCACGACCAGGTAATCCCCTGTTATGCCGGTTGGGCCAGCGCCCACATCGCACCGAACGGTGATCTGTGGAGTTGTTGCATCCGCGCCGAATCCGTCGGTAATTTACGCCAAAACAACTATGACATCACGCCGATTTGGCGCAGCCAGGCCATGGAACAGATGCGCGGCAGCATCAAGCGCAAAGAATGTGCCTGCCCGATGGCGAATGCCAATTATGCCAATATGTTGCTCCACCCCCCCACGGTGGCTAAGGTAGTTTTAGATGTAGCGCGCAGCGGCTAAGGGCTTGTAAAAGAATAAGGTTTGCCTATGTCAGCCTGTAAGAGTCTGGTTTCGGCCTGAAAATCAGACCCTTACAGGGGGGCTGAGTTAATTTCTTACAGCGCCTAAGATACGTTTTTGAAGCATTGTTCCCCAAATCTCTAAGGAACGCTAAACCGGCACCCAGCGTTTGCGTTTCCCCCTATGCGGTCAGCTACAAACCTAGCCAGTTGGCGGTGGCGGACACGGCCAACATTCGAGTATTATTCTGGCACACACCACCAACCGCGGGTGTTTTTCATCCCGCCGACGCCGTGATTGGCCAGCCGGACTTTGCTAGCAATGGCGAAAATCGGTGGAAAAAAGTCGATCGTGATACGCTGTGCTGGCCCTACGGCATTCATTTGCATCGCGGGCAGCTAGCCGTTGCAGACTCGGGTAATAACCGAGTGATGATTTGGCAAATCGATGATCAACGCAACCATAGCAACCAAACCTGACAAGCCAGCAACAATTGCCACCCGCCTGCACCTCGACGTGCAGGGCGTGGTGCAAGGCGTTGGTTTTCGCCCCTTTGTCTATACGCTGGCGACGCAACTGCACCTCACCGGTTTTGTCGGCAATGCGAGTGGTGGTGTTTTTATCGAAGTGGAAGGTCAAGCCAACGATGTGGCCACCTTTTACCAACAATTGGTCAACGCGCCGCCGCCACTGGCACGCATTGAAACCATCGAGCGTCAACTGGTGCCCCCGCAACAAAGTCGCACCTTCGAGATTGTTCACAGCCAGAACCAGGCTCAAGCCCATACCCTGATTTCGCCTGATTTGTGCATTTGCCCGGATTGCTTGCGTGAACTCTTTGATCCGAACGATCAGCGCTACCACTATCCGTTTATCAACTGTACGAATTGCGGCCCACGTTTTACGATCACCAAAGATGTGCCGTATGACCGTCCCTTGACAACGATGGCAGAATTTGTGATGTGCCCCGCCTGCCAAGCGGAATACGAAGACCCACGCAATCGCCGCTTTCACGCCCAGCCGAACGCCTGTCCAACTTGCGGGCCCCAAATTACCTTCCACTGGGCGCGTGATCTGCGCCCAGTCGCCTTGTCGTCGAATCGCCAACCTGTTGGTGCATTGACTGACCACGCTGCGCTGCAAGCAGCCCAGCAAGTGATCAGTGTCGGCGGCATTGTTGCGGTCAAAGGCCTAGGTGGCTTCCATCTCGCCTGTGATGCGCGCAGTGATCACGCTGTGCAGACTCTGCGCCACCGCAAGCACCGCAGCGACAAGCCGTTTGCGGTAATGGCCTGGGATGTGGACGCTGTGCGCCAATTTGCCGAAGTAGATGAAACAGAGGCCCGCCTGTTAACCAGTCGCGAGCGCCCAATTGTGCTGTTGCAGAAAAAGGCAGCTTGCTACCTTTCTGAATTTGTCGCACCGGGCAACAAGATGATTGGTGTGATGCTGCCCTATACGCCGCTGCATTATTTACTTTTACATAATGACCAAACACCCGACACACCCGCAATCCTTGTCATGACTTCGGGTAATGATTCCAATCAGCCGATTGTCAAGGATAACGACGAGGCGATGGAAAAGTTATCGCCACTGGCGGACGCGCTGTTGCTGCACGATCGACCGATTCATATGCGCTGTGATGATTCGGTGGTGCGCGTCTTTGCTGGGCAAGAATTGCCTATTCGCCGTTCACGGGGCTATGCGCCGTTCCCAGTCAAGTTGCCTTTCCCCGTGCAGCCAATATTGGCCGTGGGTGGCGAATTGAAGAGCACCTTCTGTTTATGTAACGGTACGCACGCCTTGCTAAGCCAGCATCTAGGTGATATGGAAAATCTGGAAACGCTCCAGGCTTTTGAGCAAGCGGTCGAACACTACCAGCGCATCTTCCGCGTCCAACCGACGGTCATTGCTGGCGATCTGCATCCAGGTTATCTGTCGTCGCAATGGGCGCAGCGGCATGCCGGCGATGCCCGCTTTGTCACCGTGCAACATCACCACGCCCATCTTGCCGCAGTCATGGCGGAACATGGCTTGGATGGCCACACACCGGTGATCGGTCTCAGTTTTGACGGCACCGGTTATGGGATAGATGGTGCGATCTGGGGCGGCGAAGTGTTGGTGGCCGACTATCGCGGCTTTCGACGCGCGGCGCATCTGCGTTATACACCATTGCCCGGCGGTGATGTTAGTGTCAAGCGGCCCTACCGCATGGCATTGGCGCACTTGTGGCAAGCTGGGGTAGAATGGCATGCAACATTGCCCGCCGTCGCTGCTTGTCCTTTGCTGGAACGTAATGTCCTCCACCATCAATTTGCCACCGGTTTCAACACCGTTCCAACGAGCAGCATGGGGCGTTTGTTTGATGCGGTTTCCGCGTTGGCTGGTGTGCGCCAAACGGTGAACTATGAAGGGCAAGCGGCAATTGAACTAGAGGCGCTCGCGCTAGACGATATAGAATTAGAGGCGCTAGCGCTAGATGATGCGGAAGGCGCCTATCACTTTGCCCTCGCGGACGGCGAACCGATCACTTTCGATCCGGCCCCTGTGCTGCGGGCCGTTGTCGACGACGTATTGGCCGGCGTGCCAGCCGGCATAATTGCCACCCGCTTCCATCGCGCCGTTGCCGAGATCAGCTTGCGCCTCTGTCTGCGTCTGCGCCAGCAGGAACAGATCAATACAGTTGCGCTGAGTGGCGGCGTCTTTCAGAATGTCAAGCTCTTACAGCTTGTCACGCAGCAATTGCAAGCCAATCAATTTCAAGTATTGTTTCATCGCATAGTTCCCCCCAACGATGGTGGCCTGGCGTTAGGGCAGGCCGTCGTGGCGCACTTTATGGCGGAATAATGAGTGGAGGTCTGTGATGTGTTTAGGGATTCCTGGCAAAGTTATCGAAATTTATGAAACAAACGGGACACGCATGGGCCGCGTTGACTTTGGCGGTGTTACCAAAGAAGTTTGCCTGGCCTATGTGCCTGAAGTCGAGATTGGTGACTATACGATCATTCATGTGGGCTTTGCCATTACCCGCTTAGATGAACAATCGGCCCAAGAATCGCTCAAGCTGTTCCAAGAGATGGGCCGGCTGGAAGAGGAGCTAGGGCTAGATTTGGTGGCGTAGCTTGAACAGAGAACAAGAATTTCTACCGCAAAGGACGCGAAGAGCGCAAAGAAAAACAAGAAACCTTTGCGCTCTTCGCGTCCTTTGCGGTAGAAGGTTTTTTGCTTCTGGCGTGCCCAGGTTAGGTTATAGATACGGAAGGAAAACACCATGAAATATCTAGATGAGTTCCGCGATCCTGAGCTGGCGCAAAAGCTTTTTGCCGAACTGCACGCCGTTACGACACGCCCTTGGGCAATTATGGAGGTGTGTGGCGGCCAGACGCACTCGATTATCCGCAATGGTATCGACCAATTGCTGCCCGAAAAAATCGAACTGATTCACGGGCCCGGCTGTCCGGTTTGCGTCACGCCATTAGCGATGATCGACAAGGCACTGGCGATCGCGGCCAAACCGGGCGTAATCTTCTGTTCTTTTGGCGATATGCTGCGGGTGCCCGGTAGCAGCCAAGATCTTTTTCGCGTCAAAAGTGAAGGGGGCGATGTGCGCATTGTTTACTCGCCTTTAGATGCGATTAAAATTGCCAAAGAGAATCCCACCCGTGAGGTAGTCTTCTTTGGGATTGGGTTTGAGACCACCGCACCGGCCAACGCGATGGCAATCTTTCAAGCCAAGCAGTTAAATTTACCTAATTTTTCGGTGTTGGTGTCGCATGTATTGGTGCCCCCCGCGATTGCCGCCATTATGGAATCACCAGATAACCGCGTCCAAGCCTTTCTGGCCGCAGGGCATGTTTGCAGCGTGATGGGCACCTGGCAGTATGGACCGTTGATCGAAAAGTATCATGTGCCCATCGTGATCACCGGCTTCGAGCCGCTCGATGTATTACAGGGTATTTTGTTGACGGTGAAACAATTGGAAGCCGGTCGAGCCGAGTTGGAGAATGCTTATCCGCGGGCGGTGCAGCCACAAGGCAACGTCCCCGCGCAGAAGATGCTGGCCGATGTCTTTACGGTCTCTGATCGTGCCTGGCGTGGGATTGGTGTCATTCCACAAAGCGGCTGGAAACTAAGTGACAACTACCGTGCGTTTGATGCCGAAGTAAAGTTTGCCGTCGCCGATATTTGCACCGAGGAATCGAAACTCTGCCACAGCGGCGAAGTGTTGCAGGGCAAGATCAAGCCCAATCAGTGCCCTGCTTTTGGCAAAGAGTGTACCCCGCGTAATCCGCTGGGCGCGACGATGGTCTCGACCGAAGGCGCCTGCGCGGCTTATTATCAGTATGGGCGCTTCATTCAAGTTGAGACATTATTGCAAGCGGAGTTCGCATAAAAACCTAACGCAAAGCCGCGAAGAGGCAAAGATGCGCAAAGAAAAACAAACAATTCTCTGTTGTTTGGGCGACGGCGCTTGTTGATCTCCTCTTTGCGGCCTAGCGTAACATGAATAATTAACTATGACAAATAATCTGAATTTTGCCAGCTGGACATGCCCTATCCCACTGCGCACGCACCCGAATATTGTGATGGGGCATGGCGGTGGCGGCAAGCTTTCGGCTGAACTGGTCGAACATCTTTTTCTGCCTGCCTTCCAAAACGCTATCTTAGAAAATCTGGGCGATTCGGCGGCGTTGAATATCGGCACTAGCCGCCTGGCCTTCTCGACTGATTCTTATGTGGTGCGTCCACTTTTTTTCCCCGGTGGCAATATCGGTGATCTGGCCGTCAACGGCACGGTCAACGATATTGCTATGAGTGGCGCCCAACCGCTCTATCTGAGCACGGGTTTTATCCTGGAGGAAGGGCTGCCGATGGCGACCTTGGGGCGCATTGTCGAAACCATGGCCAATGCGGCGCGCGCGGCAGGTGTGACATTAGTCACGCCTGCGAGATCACCCCTCGGCTGAACGGTACAAATACCATGGATCAGTGGCTGCATGGTGCATCAAAAAGAAAAGCCTGCTATCTTGTGAATAGCAGGC
>JBBRVA010000100.1:0-14254 GCA_038247295.1 Caldilineales bacterium
CAGCCCGTTCTCGCATCGATTGCAACCCAATGCCTACCGTATACTCAGCGGGTAATCCAATTCCGTCATCGCAAATGGTTACCTTGAGTGAACATGCCGCTTGCGGCGCACGGTCTACCATCGATGTCACCATGATCTGGCTGGCTTGTGCATGTTTGATTGCATTGGTGACCGCCTCCTGCACGATACGATAGACCGCCACTTCCACGGCGGCAGGCAAGGCAATGTGCGTGTCCGCCAGTTGCAAGTTGATCTGGAGCTTGCCTGGTTGTCCTATTCGTTCCACAAATTCTTCAATCGCACCGTTCAAGCCTAAATCGTCCAGCACTGGAGGGCGCAGACCGTAGATTAGATCGCGAATGTCGCTTACTGCCTGCTGCATCTGTTGGCGTACCGCCAGCAGGAGGGTGGCGGCTTGCTCCGGATTGCTGTGCAGGAGCTTGGCAATGACATCCAGGGTCAACGTCTGGCTGGCCAGTTGCGGACCCAGACCATCGTGGAGGTCGCGACGGATGCGACGGCGTTCTTCTTCGCGCGCGAGCACGATCCGCTCGCGCGAACGTTGCACATCGGCCGTGATGCGCGCGGCATAGACGGCGATGGCTGTCTGCCGCGCCAGATCGTGCAGCAACTTGTAATCGGTGTCACTCAATCGTTCCTCGCCCAGACGAGGCGTCACGAGCAACAGACCTAGATCTTGCTGCTGATAACGCAACGGCAGCCGGAGCAGGTGGGTAGGCGGCACGGATGGTGAACCGGGCGAAGGGGTAAAAACCGCCTGGATCTGCGTTTCATCACTGCTGAGGATCGCCACGTAGGGCAGCTTTAAGCTTTGCCCGATGGTCTCGACAATCGCATGAAAGACTCGATCCGGCGCGCGCACAGTATCGATCTGTTGGCCGAGCGTGGTAATGACCGCATAGGGTTCGTTGCGTTGCCCAAAGAGCAGGCGGTTGACCTGGTGTTGCAGCCATGCGCGCATGGGCTGAAACGCCACCGCCACCACGCCCGTCGCCAGCAAGGAAGGCAGTAACGTCTCTTCACTCTGCAAGAGCCGGCCAAGAGAGGTGACCACGCCAATGTAGAAGCTGATAATCGCGATCGTCAGCACGCCATAGACCAGTGCGCGGCTCAGAATGAGATCGATCTCGAACAAGCGGTAGCGCAGAATTGCCACGGCGAGTGCAAGTGGAAACGCCACCTGCAAAAACGGTGTGATCCACGGGATCAACTGTTGGACAACGGTGGGGTAGAGTTCAAACCCATTGGTGGCTTCGAGCAGCAAGCTCAACGCCAGCCCGGCAAACCCCAGCCCGGCCCACTGCAACTGGACGCGACTCACGGGGTCTTTGGCGGTAACAAGTGTATGACCGACGCTGATCAGGCTCAACAGACCACAGGTTGCCGTCCACCCCCACCCCAGAAAGGGTTGGGGGCCAGCGCCAATCACCAGGAGCGGGAGAACCGTGTAGACAAGGCTGCTCACCAGCAAGGGATGACGCGCAACAAAAGGCTTGGGTTGGGGAAAGGTCAACGCCAACAGGAGCACCGTGGGTGCCAGCAGTCCGCCAAACATCCAGTTGCTAAACAGAAGCGCCACCATCAACATGGGCGGATGGGTGATCTCTGGCAAGCCCCAATAGATGAATTGGCTGATCTGGATGGTGAGCACCGTGCTGGTCAGAATAAATAACAGACGCGCCGTCAGGTCTTTGGGGCGCTTGAAGAAGACAAACAGCCCGATGGCAGCGATGAGCAGCGCGACAAACGTTGCCGAACTGCCAAATGCCAACCGCACAACTTCGCCAACGCGCCAGGAATAGAGCGGGACATCCAGCGTAACCTCAGCACCCTCGCGCCGAACCAGATAGCGCACGGTATTCCCTGCCTGCCAGTTGTGGACCAACCGTGGCTGAACGGTGCTGGCGTTTTGCATCAATTCATTGTATGGATGTCCCTCTACTGCCAGCACAAAGTCACCAGGGTGAAGCGTGGACGGTCGTCCGATCAGGTTCTCGGCATAGGTGATGGTGTCTTCCAGCGCGCTGCCCACCGCCCCACTCGTCCAACGCCAGCCGTCGGTCGGCAGCGCGAGCCGATAGGCCATTTGCACGCTACTGCTCACAATCAGCGTCACACCGATCAACAGAATGACCCAGGCAGAAACCGACCAGCGCGTGGCGTTGGTTGGTGGCTGGATAATGGTCTTTCCGCTACTGGTGATCGGTAGATCTGCTAGCATATCATCATTCTGTTATCGTGAGTGGCGAATTGCAGTACATTGCTGCGTTATTCCGCCATTCGCAACTCGCCCCTCGCGCCAAAGTTAGCTTATTATATGCGATTCTGCGCAGACAGCACAGCTACCGATGGTGTCGCTTTCAGCGTGGTCGTAGCCTGGTCGCGAATCGCCAACCCCAACGCCAGCCGCACCAACCCCCACCCGCCAATCGCAAAGATATTCGCATCCCCGGTAAGCGCGATCAGGGGAAACATGACGAGAAAGGGATACAGACCCGTCAGCAGTGGCAGCCAGCGCGCCCTCCCTTGCCACTGTTTAGCCCGCAGCACTGCAACGCCGGTGAGGAGGATGCCAATGGCTGAGACCAGCGCCGCCACTGCCAGCAGATCCGAAATCGTGCGGCTAGCGAGCGAATGGATTTCGCCCGCCACAAAGAGGAAATGCCCTAGCACGCCCAGGCCAAAGGCCAGCTTGCCCCAAAGGCTACTGCCAACGGCGCGCCCCCAAAACAGACCAAAGAAACCAAAGAACAGCAACAACTGCAAGAGGAGCCAGAGGATCTGGCTCGGAACGAACGCTGCCGAATCGGGCGGCGGATCGCCACCGTACAGCGTACCAATCGCTAGGGCCAGCGCCACCCACAGCGCCCCACCCACCGCATACGCCGTTCCTGCCAATCGTATCCATCGTGAACTTTCCATGGTCTGTTTCTCCTATATAAAAGAACCGCTCGTGTATCATCGGGGTTAGCTTGATGATACACGAGCGGTATCCCGCGCGGTAGAGGCGGGAGTCACAAGAATTGCGGGACAAAATGTCCCTGGCGGGTTACGAATGCGCAACGGTGTTATGCCAAGCCGGCATCGCGCGCCCGCAGAATGGCCTGGGTGCGGTCGGCAACATGCAACTTGCCAAAGATATTGCTGACGTAGTTGCGTACAGTCTTGGGGCTAAAGGCAAGCTGAACGGCAATGGCGTTATTGGTCAGCCCACGCGCCATCAACCGCAACACGTTCTGTTCACTTTCGGTCAGTTCGGGGAAGAGCGCTGGCGGCTGAGTCTGGCGGTTGCTGAAGAATGCCATGATCCGGGAGGCGATCGCCGAGCTGAAGATGGCCTCGCCGTGACCCACGGCCAGAATCGCCCGTATCATCTCGTCGTCGTCCATATCTTTGAGCACATATCCCCGCGCCCCTGCCCGCATCGCCGCAAAGACCGAGTCGTCGTCCTCGAACATCGTTACCACCAGAATGTGGATATTGGGGTGCGCAGCAACAATCTGGCGGATCGCTGTGAGTCCGTCGCCGCCTGGCATCTGCAAATCCATCAGCACGAGGTTGGGCTGGAGTTGTTCCGCCAGATGCACGGCTTCGGCGCCGCTGGCCGCCGCGCCAACCACTTGCACCTGCGGCACGGTGGCAAGCAGGGCGCGCAGCCCTTTGCGGAAGAGTGGATGATCGTCGGCGATTAGGATCGTTAGTAGCAAGATCGTCGGTGGCAGGCTCGTCAGGGCTTCAGTCATTTGGCACCGCCTTCAACGGAAAGACTGCGTTGACACTCGTGCCGCCCGCCGGTGCGGGCAAGATGGTGACAGTGCCACCTAGTTCCGCAGCCCGTTCGACCATCGAATGGTGACCAACTCCAGCTAGATAGTTTGCGGGCAGACCGCGTCCGTTATCTGTCACCGTGAGCGTCAGGAACGCCTCGTCGAGTGCAATGCGGATGGTACAGCGCGTGGCTTGGGCGTGCCGCACAATGTTGTGCAGCGCCTCAGCAGCGATCCGGTAGATCGCCACTTCAATGGCGGCAGGCAGCGGTGGCAGCGCGGCGGGCGCTTCGATGGTGCGCGCCAGCCCGTCGCCTGTCACTTCCAGGTTGTGTAGGGCTCCGAGCAGGCCAAACTCATCCAACATGGGTGGGCGCAGATCGTAGACCAGGCGGCGAATCTCGGCAGTGGCGGCGCGCACATCGGCGCGCAGTTCGTCGATCAAGCGCTCGGCGTCAGGGTTATGGCTCACACGGTGGCGTAAGGCGCTCAGTTGCAGGCGCAGCGAGGCCAGGGTGGGGCCAAGACCATCGTGGAGGTCGCGGCGAATGCGGCGGCGCTCCTCTTCGCGCGCGGTGACGAGTTGGGCGCGTGAGCTTTGAAGCGCATCGGAAAGGCGGGCCGCGTGCAGGGTGATCCCGACCTGGCGGGCGAGGTCGTGGAGCAGGCTGAGGTCGTTGGTGGAGAGTGACTCATATGGCCTGCGCGCTGCCGTGTGCAAAGCCCCGATCTGGGTGGAACGGAAGGCCAGCGGGAGCGTCACGCGTTCGGTATGGTCAATTTGTGCGCCGTAGGTTGTGCTTGGTAGACCCGAACCAAGATCGGTCTCAATCGCCACATAGGGCAGCCGTAGCGTGGCGGCAATTGTCGCCACGATTGCGCCCATAATTGCCTGCGGCGTCTGCTCTGGCTCAAGCGCGAGATGCTGCTGTAGTTCGCTGATCACTGCATAGGGGTCCGCGTGCCAGTCGTAGACCAATCGATCAATACTGGGGCGCAGCCAATTGTGGATAGGCCGTAGGGTCGCGGCAATGGTCAACAGTGCCGGTAAAGCGAACCACCAGGACGCATTGATCGTGTCATAATAGGTGAGCGTGTCATAATAGATCAACCCGCCGCCGGTGACAATGATGCTATAGGTCGTGCAGGCATAAATTGCCAGGATACCGTAGAGCATCCCGCGGCTCAACAGTTCATCACCTGGCAGCGGCAGGAGCGTGCGCAGCTTCCGCCGCGTACGCGACAGAAGCTGCTGTGATGGAAGGTCAGCCTGTGGTGCGGATGTCATCGGCTCAGTATAACACATGTCAGGCGGTGGCTGGGTTTGGGTGAGGACGCAGGAGCAACACGATGATCGCGGCGCTCCAGATCACACCAATCACACCGATCACACGGAGAGCAAGAAATGGTGCGAAGATAATCGCAGGGGTACCCGAGAGTGCGCTCAGGGCTGCCACAATGATGCCGAGTACAACCCCCCACTTCTGCATCTGCCAAATCCCATAAGCGGCGACAAAGCCGAGGATCGCCAGGGTAAAATTGAGGATCGTCAGGAAAATCGGCGCTCCCTCAACACCGGGGGCGATCTCACCAGGACCCTGGATCAGATTGGGCAATTCGAAGATCAAGCTGACCAGGCTAAACAACACGGTCAGCACGGCAGCGATTGTGTAGGAACGTGGGCGATTCATGGGTTACCTCCTTGATTTGAACGATTGATGACTTGCGCGACAGGTTCGCGTTCCCCTGTCCAGCGACAGTATAGCGTCCCAATGTCCCAATGTCAGGAGGCAGCTGTCACATGTTTTTGGGACATGTCTCAATCGTCTTAGGACAACGCTTTGGGAATGAGTCGCTATGCTGAAGATTTACTCCCAAATTTTGCACCTGACCGTAAAAGTCTTGGCCAAGCGTGAATAGGGAAAGCCCTGCCCATCGATGTTGGTGAGCATGGCATAGTTGCCAGGTGTAAGGCCATTCCAAGAAAATAATTATCCACGAGGCAGTCCTTCCAGCAGGCGGCAAATTTGGCGCACAACCACGAGCTCATCAGGCGACATTTTGTCCTGTCGCCCCTGTGCGCGCCGCGCCGCAAAGAGCGCCACCGCGTCTGGCTGCGTGGTCGTCACGGGCTAGTGGTCACGGTGACAGTGGCGGTCACGGTCTGTACCGTGATCACAGCTTGGGTACTGACCGCGAACATCGTGGTGACCACCGGAGCCGCCTCCACAGATGCCACTGCTTGGTAGCGTTGCGGTGACAACCGTGGCGACGGGTGCGGTTTCCACTGTGACAGGAACAGACGGCCTGACCGGAGACGTTGCGGCGAGAGGACTGAGCGGTTGGGTAGGCGTAAGGATCGCCAGCTCCGTCACGGGGCGGGTGGTCGTGAGCACCGCCGGGGCTGCGACCACAGCGGTCGGGGAGGCAACCGTCGTCGGAACGAGGACAGTAGCAATGAAACGGAATTCGCCCCCGCGCACGCTTGAACGGTGCGCCTTTCTTGGCATAACTTTACTCGCCGCCATAAACAAGATCTCCTGAATTATCTGGGACACCACCCTGCCAACTCACTGCCGCAACCTGGACAATGAGATCTGGAATCACGTCAGAATCGCATACATGAGCAACAAATGAACGGAACAGTTCACGCTCGTCTCCGCCAAAAGACAGGTCAGAATAAATGACGCTGCCGTAGGGCTCCATCTTTGTGACTCGCAAATTACATATACTCGTGAAGGGCATAAATGATAACTACGACCAGAGAGAAAAATTATAGAAATCTTTATCATCTATGGCCTTGCTCAGTATAGCATGGATTTGGGATAAGATGAGGCTCCTATTCGCACATGACTGCGATTGGCAACTGCTTCCTGGGATAGACAAAATTGATCCGCCCACGTCAAAACTTCCGTGGGTTGCTTTTTTGCCATCAGGCTCCACCTCACGATCTATTGGCGGGGTGAACCGCTTGCAGTGCAGTTCACCCTGGGTACGTCAACGACCATAGATTTCAGCCGCACTTGGCCTAACGCGTGTTCGCCAAACGCATACGTTAGGAGCGATGTCCGGCCCCAAATCGCTTGCTCACCGTTCGTTAACCCATTCACATGCTAACGTGCAAATATCAAAGCTAGACCATGTATTTCGAAAGCCCTTGGTCGAGCAGACCCTGCCCTTTCGCTGCGTTTTATCGGCAACCCGTGGGGCGTCGACGACCATCTCGGCGGATGTGCCGTCGGTGAAGGTGTAGTGCGTGCGATAGCTCGTGCGCCCCCGGCAGAGTTGGCGAGTTCCCCCCATTTTGCCGCGTATCGTGCAGGCGAGAATGGCACGTTGTCTCACCGCCGTGAGGTAGGCAATGACCGGCCCGGAGCAGAAGCCGCGATCCGGATAAAGCACATCAATCCGCACTTTGAAGTGCGCGGCACACTGGAGCAGGCACTGCACAATGGCCAGCGTTTTGTCTCCAGGTCGGACGAAGGCGACCGCCAAGGTCAAACGCATCTGCCGATAGATGACCTAGAGACCCATGATGCGGAAGCAACGGCTGGAGAAGCCATCTAGTACACTTGGGCGTAAGTAAGACAGTGAATCAGTAGGACAGTAGAACAGTGTTTGTACTGTCTCACTGTCCTACTGATTCACTACTGATTCACCGGAGAATAGTATGGTTATTTCCGCCCAAGTGTACTAGGCTTGCACACGACGAAAAACGAGTATTCTTCCAAGTGGTTGGCGAAATTTCGTGGAGATGTACGCCATACAATTTTAGGGAAGCAGCGCGGCAAACTTTGGGGGTAAAGCGTGTTGTTGTTTGAGTAAAAAGAGTGCTTTCGCTTTGCGGAGGGTCGTTAAATCCTCCTGCGCAACCAATCGCTCTGCCTCTTGCCGCTCAGACGGGGTTAACGTGCGCTGTTGTTGCGCGGCTAACAATGTTTGCAAGCGGGCGGCTTCTGATGTCGGCAATGTAGCCTGCGCGATCTGGAGCAACTCGTCGATCGTCAGTTTCTCCATTTCTGCAACGATTGGCTGAACATCAGACCTATTTTCTTCAGCCGGTGGCCGAATCCATTCGACGACGATCTGTTCAACCGGGCGCTGGGTGGCCTTGGCCGTGCGCTGGGCGCGCCGATAAATGTCTTGAGGTAGGTCTAGCGTAATCGTAGTCATTCTGTCACTCGTGCTGATCGAACTGTAAACAATGCCAACTATCGCGACGTATGGCTCCAATTATACCGCAAGGTGTCGCGATTGAGCATCTCCCCCCTTAGTTGAATTGTTCAATCCACCTCCAACTCATCCTTGACCAATTGATCCACACTCACATCAAACAAGCGCGCAATCTCGACGGCCAACTCGACCGAGGGCTTTTTTCTACTGCTTTCCAGATCACCCACAAAGCCGTGTGAGCGAAAGCCAAGGACCTTGGACAGTTCTCTGATCGTCAGCCCACGCCGATTGCGCAAGGTGCGTAGTTTTTCTCCAAACCTTTGCATACGTCATCCTGCCTGAACTATCGTCCATAATTTTAAGGTTTACTTGGTTGATCGGGCTTGACATTAGTTTGACATCATGATAGACTTTGCACGTCTATGGGCGTGCAAAGTCTATCTAGCAAAGGAATCAACATATGGCAGCCTTACCCGCAGAAGAGCTCTGGAAATTGTGGCAGCAAGAACAGATCACGTCGGAAATGGCGATTGGCCAGTTGATCCAAAATCAGGTGGATCAACAAAGCGCGCTGGACACGCAGCGGCAGACGATCGCCAACCTGCAAACGCAAATCGACCGCTTGCTTGCCCAACCAGGGTTGCCCGCACCGGTGAAACACAAAAAACAGCTGCCCCGGCGTGATTGATATAAATGCTTGCATTGGGCAATCTAATCGCGCCATCCATGCCTACGCGTCCGGTGCGTAGGTTTTTATATCATAGACCGAACCAATGATTTAAGCAACGTTTGGGAATTCATGTCGTGATCGTAGGGCTGGTATATATTTCCTGGTACGGTTGCAGCGTCTCAATTTTGGTTACATGTGCTATAATTCCCCAATTGATTGGATGTAGCAACAAGTTGTCTACATCAACCCTATATCACTAATAATGCGAGGAAGCGTATGCTATCGATTGATCTACCACCCAGACTAGAAAAGCAATTCTGGCGTGTCATTCAAGACAGTTACCGTGGTGATCTTCAAACTGCGTTGACGGCATTCCTATGGCTGCACGAGAAATATGGTTGGAAGGAACAACTTGCGCGGGATGTGGACGCGGTGCGCACTGAACTGAAGCAACAAGGCGGCATCCGACAAACGAAAATCGACGAAGCAATCCGTCAATACCGACAAACCGGCCCATCAAGGGTCGCACGTGTCTGACATTTTACGCATTGTGATCGATACAAATCACATCATGTCTGCGCTACTCAGCGCGCGCGGTGCATCTGCTAAATTGATCGACTGGATGACGCGCGATGAAGATTACTTTCGCTTGCTTCTGTCGCCAATTGGTTAATTCCAGAAACACGACAAGCGGAACAGACGCGCATTTTGGAAACGTTACGGCTCCAATCGGAGTGGATTGTACCAACCTATGAATTGGCGGTGTGTAAAGATAAATCGGACAATCGCTTTATAGAGTGCGCGGTTGCTGGCAACGCCGATTATCTTGTGACTAAAAATATTCGCCATTTTCCTTACAAAGAATATGCGGGCGTGAAAATCGTTCGTATTCGTGAGTTTTTAGATGCGCTAGAGAAGCTGGCAAAATCCTAAATGTACGCTCTCCCCTTCCTCTTCCCCACCACTTCGCCCCCCACGCGCCGACCAATCAATGCCCAAGCGCACAGCATCCAGCGGACACTTGTGGTACAGTAACGGCAAACCTGTGTTACTGTGGGCCTTGCCCTGTACGACTAAGAGAGGAATTGATTATGCATTTTCTGCGATTGCCCCGTCGCTTGCTTGTGACGCGCCTGCTTATTTTGCTGATGATCATGGTGGCTTGGGCGCCAACCCACTCGGCGCAGTCAGCGCCGAACGATCTGCCGCCGATCATCTTTGTCGCTCGCAGCCACTTGGCCACCCGCGATACAATTTTTCGCAACGAAAAGGGACCGGCCGGCCAATTCGGGACCGGTCTGACCAAGTTTGCACCGGGCAGTAAACTGGTGCGCCGCAATGCGGATGGCTCGCTCTTTGTCTACACCACACCCGGCTTGATCGATGTGCAGGCCCCCGACGTGAATTTCGATGCCACCCAAATCGTCTTTGCCGGCGCCACGACGTTGATCGAGGAGACGGTGGATTCGGGCTGGCGGCTCTATGCGATCAACGTCGATGGCAGCAATTTTCGCCAACTGACCTTTTCTGACCGCGCCATTGAGATCCCCAACGCCAGTGAGTTTCTTAACCAGGAAGAATATGGCACCTACAGCGATCTTTTCCCCGCCTACTTGGCCGATGGACGGATCGTCTTTGCCGCTTCGCGCTACCCCACCCGTGCCCATTACGATGAGCGCCGCACCTTCAACCTCTATCTGATCAACGCCGACGGGGCGAATCTGCACCGCATTACCAGTGAACGCGGTGGTTTTTTGCACCCCACGCCGCTGCCCGATGGCCGCATTTTGGCGACGCGCTGGTGGAATCAATTTAATCAACCCAGCGACCAGGGCATCTATAACCGGATCGACGACGCCGACAGCAACCAGGTGCTGGCCGATGGCACGACGATCTTGGCCAATGCGGATGAACCATTCAACCCGGCGGAAGGTATCTTGCCCGACGGGACAAAGGTGCGCGGTGCGCCCAACACCTGGCATCTGATGGCGCTGCATCCGGACGGCAGCGGGCTACAACGCTTCGCATGGACGCCGTTGGCCGAGTGGACGCTGACGGTTGACACAGGTCTCTCGGACACCTATCACGCCGCCCAACCGGCGGTTGTCCAAAATGGCGGCGCGCTCTATGTGGCCTACACATCGCAGCAAGATAGCTCGATGGTCCACAGCACGCTCAAGACTGGCATCCGCGTCGCGCAGCCGGGCATCGATCGGCTCTACGCCAACGCCCAGGATGCGGTGGCCGGCCTCACGTTTGACAAAGCGTGGAACCAAAATGATGAATCGGGCCCGTACGCCTTGCACCCGTGGGGCTTGCCCGATGGCGCCATTCTCTATGCGCAGTCACGCGTAGATGCGGCTTTGCCGACCACAGGCCAGTATACCGAGGGCGCTAAGGTCTTTCAACTGCAAGGCTCCGACCTGCGCTATGAGCTTTACACGATGGCGCTGGATGGCACCAACAAAACGCCCGTGTCCGTGGATTTGGCCGCGATCAACATGGTTAGCGCTGATGTGATGGATGCCAAACCAATCGTGGCACGCACTGGCTGGGCTGCGCTGGCCGATACTTTTACCGCTACGCCCAACGATGACCCCCGGTTGGGCAATGTGCCGAATAGCTTGGCTGAATATGGCTTCAGTTTGCGCGCAGCGGGTGAGATTCAGACCGCCATCGTACACAACCCGAATGTGTATGCCAACCCGTCGCTGCGCACGCCTTTTGCCAACAATTCGCCGCCGCCCGGCAGCGTCGCCTTTGCCCAGGTCTGGATTGATGCCAATCAGTTTACGGGGGCGCGCTGTTACGATGGTTATCCGCAGCCTTGCGACACCTTCCGTGCCGACAACGAGGTGCGCGCCGTGCTCTGGGAACAGGTGCCGGTAACGCTGCAAGGCGCGTTCACGGCCACGGTGCCAGCCGACACCCCCAGTTTTATCGTGCTGCGCGATGCGAATGGCCGCATTGTACGCGGGTGGAACCGTGGTTATCTCGCGATGGCGCAGGGCAATGCTTGGGCCCGCGCCGGCGAGACCGTCACCTGTACTGGCTGTCACATGGGCCATGTCAGCGGCACGCTGGCGGATGTCGTCGTCCAATCTGAACAGGGCTGGACGAATGTGGCGCCGTATGCCACCGCCAGCGCCAGTAGCTTTTTTGCGCATAGCGATCCGGAATATCCTGAATATCAGCCTTTTCGACCGCGCTATGTGAATGATCGGCGTGGCTGGGTGCCCCTGCCCAGCGGTGGACCACCCGCCCCGGCTGCGTTCTCGTTGGCGCTGGCCGCGTTGGCAAATGAGAGCATCGATCCACAATTGGAGCAGATGTCACAGCGTTTTGCCGCGGCCAATCCGCCGCGGGCGCAGGCGGCGCAGGTGAGCACGGCCGCTGGTTATCAAGATGACGAAACTGGCTGGATTTCGGCCAAGGGGCAAGCGGTTGGCGAATGGATCGATGTAAGCTGGCCGGCCGCTATGCGCATCCAGTCGATCCGGCTGGTCGGGCCGCCGCCGAATGGGGGCGACTGGGAAGGTTTTGGATCGCCCACCAAAGATGGTCCTTATCACATTGAAACGGGCGTCTTACAGCTCTATCGCGATGGCGCGCCCGTGGGCGATGCGATCAGCGTGGGGCGGGTCGAAGCATTAGAAAGTGGTGGCACCCTGATCACCTTACCCAGCCCCGTTATCGCCGACCAATTGCGTTTTACGGTCAACAGCATTGCCGGCCGCTGGCACTGGGAAGAAGTGGCCGCGCTCAACGAGATCGAGGTGATTGGCTTGGCCGCCGAAGCCCCAGCCCCGCTAGAATTACAGCAACTGTTTCTGCCGGTTGTGGTTCGCTAAAACGACCAGTTGAGAAAAACGTAACGCAAAGGCGCAGAGAGGCAAAGGCGCAGAGAAAAGCGGGTATAGCCCCGGTAATTGAGAAACTTTTGGGCAATTCCAGTGAGACAGTAAATCAGTGAGACAGTAAATCAGTGAGACAGTAAGTCAGTGAGACAGTAAGTCAATGTGTATCCTAACCCACTGATTACTATCCTACTGTTTTACTGACCTACTGTCCACTGCCCACTGTCTTAGCCAGCAATTGTAAATTCGAAATTATGAAGTCGGAGGAGGGTGTTCAAGCGCAAGCTGAGTAAACATAAAGAGCATCAGATGGGACCAGGAATCGAAGGTCTGATAGCGAGTAAGAGCCCGAACATCATCCCAGAAGGTTTTGCGCGAGCCAAGTTCGCGGCGGATAGCGCGATAGATGGTGTCGGAGATTTCCATGAAAGTATGGGTAAGAAAAGCCAAAAGATTAAGGCAAAGCAAAATCATCGAGAGATAGTGGTCGCCGTGACCAAAGTTGTGATCGAGATGGTAGCCCTGGTTTTTGAGGGTGTTATGGCTTGCATTTTCATTCTTCCAGCGCGCCCGACCAGCGCGGATGATGGTAGCAACATTCTGGTCTGAGATGGCAAAGTTGGTGATAAAGGCGGATTTGTAAAGGATTTCACCGGTTTGCTCATTCAGGATAGTGACTTCACACCAGTTGACCCGCAGGGCATCATCACCTGCCCGTAAAGGTAAAGCGGCGGCGTAGCGATAGTGCGTGACCTCATGAAACCGGCCATTCCAAGCGCGTTTCTGGCCGGTGGAGACCGCATCAGCGAGGCGGCTCAACAAGCCAAGTTCCTCATAAAGCGTAGGGTGTGAACTTTCTTTACAAACCAAGATGAAGTTGATTTTCTTCTCAAGGAGGAGTTCACAAGTCGGCTGACGACTGTGTAAATCGTCGGCAAGAATCGTCAGTGTATAAGGGTCAAATCGATGATGATTTCTCATAACCCACCGTTTGATGGCGTTCTGTTCACAATCTGCTTTCTCACTGCCATCTTGTGGCCAAATGAATTCGGGTTCCAATGACACAACATCTGGCCGTCCAGGCGCAACGATCACCGGCGCAATCACATTGTGGGTGCAAAGCGTTTGCTCCCCTTTTTGCTTCCGGTTGCAATTTTCACAGCTCACCTGGTAGGACGAATGGTATTCGGTCCCGTCCATGCCGCATAGAAACGTCCCATTTATCCCCCGAAATCCGTCCAAGTAGTTTGCTTCGACTAATTGCTCCCACACTGCCCAAAAGACGGCTCCGACTTCTTTGGGCGCTATCGGATCCAGTATATTCTTGATTTGATTCGTCGTTGGTGTCTTATGGACACCGAATAGATTTTCCAGATTATTCTTGCCACGTTCCCTTTTTCGGTCTTGCTCATGTGATAGAAACGATGGCGAGTGCATAAAGAAGACACTATATGCACTCAATACTGCATCCAGCACCTCATATGTCGTATTGTTGCTTGGCTTTCTGGGATCTGGTAGCTCAGTTAACTTGCTTTTCATTGCTGCGATTATCGTTTCGAACATTCTTTGCCTCCTGCTTCTTTTTTCTCTGAATGTTCGCCTTTCAGTCTGTATTCTTGATTCCTATCTCGAATTTATAATTGCTGCTCCATTGTTTTGTGGATTGACATTCGCTTTTCCTATTTATTTACCCTATTGTCTGCCAGGTCCAGGCTCGATCCTGTGGCGTAATCTGCCCCCATTTAGCCGCCAGCCATGGTACGTTC
>JBBRVA010000101.1:0-14228 GCA_038247295.1 Caldilineales bacterium
GCGCACTCGCGCAAGCAGCGTTGCACGATGTGGCTGACAAATTGCTCTTCAATCTCCATCAGGCCTTCTAAATCGCAAAAAGCGACTTCTGGCTCTACCATCCAAAACTCTTGCAGATGGCGACGAGTTTTGCTCTTTTCCGCACGAAAAGTGGGGCCGAAACAGTAGACCTTGCCAAAGGCAAAGATGTTGGCTTCGTTGTAAAGTTGGCCCGTTTGGGCCAGGTACGCCGGTTCACCGTGATAATCGATCTCGAAGAGTGTAGTCGTGCCTTCTGCCGCCGCTGGGGTGAGGATCGGTGTATCAACGTTAAGAAAGCCGTTGCCATCCAGCCATTCGCGGATCGCCTGGACGATCACAGCGCGCACGCGCATGGCAGCCCACTGGCGCGACGAGCGCAGCCAGAGGTGACGATTTTGGGTAAGAAATTCAACGCCATGTTCCTTGGGCGAGATGGGATAGGGCGCGGCGATCTGCACAACTTGCACGGTGCGCACATCGACCTCATAGCCGCCAGGGATGCCGGGCGCGCGCGCTTCGGCCTTGACCAGCCCCGTGATAATCAGGCAGCTTTCTTGGGTCACCTCACTGGCGGCGGCAAAGTCCGCTTCGCTGACATTGCCTTTGAAGACGACGGCTTGGCAAATACCGGTGCCATCGCGCAGTTGGATGAAAGCCAGTTTGCCTTTGCCCGTCTTGTGATAAACCCAGCCGCGCAGCGTAACCTCTTCGCCAACATGACCATGCAACTGTTCAATCTTCGTTATCGGTGCCATAGTCCCACTCCATCGCTGGTGCTTTTTCTATGATCTTGGGCGCGTTTTCGTCGGGAAAGAGAATCGACAGATCAATCTCGAAATCTTCTAACTGCCGGCTTACTTTGGAAAAATGTTCAGAGCGAAACTCATAACTATCGCGCTGTTCGGGGCGCACGACATGGGTATAGATAAAGACCGAAGCCGGTGGCACATAGCTGTCCTCCATCACGGGTGGCGGCGCGATCACTTTTGGATCTGGCAGCCCACCTTGGCGCGAACGAGGTCGCCGGCGCCGCTTGGTGCGCTGGTTGCGGTCCACCTTTTCACTGGCAGCTGGCGCAGCCCGATTCGACGTGCGTTTGGGATTGCTGCTCTGTTCTTTTTGCTCTTTCTGTTCCTTAGGTTCTGGCGTTTCATTGGCCGCTTTCTGACCGCGTTTCTTGCGCCAGAAATAACGTCGCTGACCTCGGCCTTCACCCGTGACCGGCCGATTAGCCGGCGCGGAATTTGAACGTTTTTCGTCTGCCATAATTATTCTTTGGGTTAGTTGAAATGATTGATAATAGACATTAGCGGGATTAACAGCGGTCAGTAGGTAGGTGAGACCAACCTACGCTAAGACAATTTTCGTCATGTCTGTATCCTTCGTCGATATTTACGGCTATACCAGTGACCACCTCGCGAAAGAGGCTCCCACCCGTCGATTAGCAACGTGCGTTCTAAAGCCTCAACAGCAGTCACCGCTCCCCAAAGCAAGAACACTTTGCCTTCGATGTCATGGTCAGATAAGACAGTGATCATGCCACTTCCCGCTGCGCTTTCCAAGCTTCAAACTTGGCACGCAACTCGGCTTGTTCAGCGGTGAGTACTTTCTTAGGTTGTTGAGCAAGATGCTCTTGGAGTCGTTTGTCCCAGTAATGTCGTACTGTTTCAGCTTGTCGGATGACCTGCTCGTACTCTTGCTCAACCTCTTCACGATGCGTAGCCAGATAATCCAATATATCTGCCATTTGCTGCTCGCTTAGATCGAGCCACTGTTGAATCAGCTTCGGTGGCCAATCGGCGTGCAAATACTCTAGGATCGTGTACAAGGTAATCCTTGTTCCAGCAACCGTTAGGCCACGGCTTGTCCGGATCACAGTCGATTGTCCACTTACAGGGATAGTCATCTCAAAACCTCCTCCTAGCTTGGTGGATATTATACCAGCTCAACATGCTGTTCGAAAAGCGCAAAGACAGTCGAGCCGCCCAGTTCAACGATTTGGTCGAATATTCGTCAGCTTCAGGTTTGGTATGCCTCATGCCATCGTCAATGCTGCCGAACTAGCTATTTACCTATCTACTAACGCTAATCGCTTATTCCTGATCACATCGACTGAACTGTGTTACTGTACGGTGTAACTAACTACAACTTCACCCTGCGGGTTGAGCAGACGGGCGGTAGATCCGACGGTCCAGACCGGCGCCGGCTGCTTCCAGTAAAGAGCAATCGTCGTATCCGCGCCTGTGCTGCTATGGACCCAAACACTGCTGCCCGAAAAAAGCTGAATGCTGCCAAAGGTGTAGGCCAGGCCATTTTCATGGGCTAAACGCCACCCTTGCAAATTAAAAGCTAGATCACTTTCATTGACAATCAACACTGCTTCGTTCAACAAGTTGCCAGGTGCATCAATGGTCTGAATTTGCAGGCCTGGCGACGAGGATGGCGGTGCACCGCCATTAGCAGGCGTCGCGATTGGCGGGAAAGATGTCTGTCCCTCGGCAAAAGGAATCATCAACCGTTGGCCAGAAAAGAGGAAATTAGCATCCTTCAAGCCATTGGCCACCATAATCTGGTCCATCGTCACCCCAAAACGCTCGGCGATAGCCAACAGACTGTCTCCCGCCTGCACAATGTAAAGCTCGCCTTCATCGGGTGACAACGTCGGCGGTGGGGTGGTTGTCGGCGCGACGGCCTCGGTAATCACATCAGGGGCCGCTACGTCGGCCACACTGGGGGTAGCCACTGTATCTACAACTGCACTCACGGAAGGCGGGCTGGCGATTGCCACACTAGCCGGGGTAGCGGTTGCCGGCGCAGCCTGAAGCGCCATAGGTGTATAAAGCGCGGCGAGTTCCTCTGGATCGGGACGCCGGGCTTCTACGGCCCACGCCACGCCCAGGGCAATCGCAAGGCTAACCACAGCATTCACTAAAACGATAAATGCCAATTGACGACGATTCATACGTAGATTGTATCACAGGACAGAACCTTCCGAAAAATGGACGGCGAACAATGGACGCCGGAGAATCGTCGCTCAAAGCTCATCTGTGAAAAGTGTGCAAACCAGTGTTTTGCCGCTCTGCAAAATAATGTGTTTGCACACTTTCGGCTCGACATGAGACTTCGGCGCTTCGAGGTGAGCCCGGTTGCCTCTCAGGCGCGAACCGTGAGCGCCGGGTCCCCTCTGGGGGCGAACGCTCGCCGACACGGCTGATGAGCGATCACTCAAAGTGCAAGTGCGCCCACTTTCGAAATCGGATAGAGTAGCGTACAATTCTATTTATGCGGTGCATTTGTTTGCCAGAGAAATGAGGAAACGACCAATGATGGAGCCAAGACCCAGATCCAGTGATGGAATTTTATGGATGGTTGCGGGCGTGTTAGGTTTATTACTTTTTACTTGTGTGTTCGGTCTGGTAGGTGTTTACTATTTTGTTAACTCGCAAGGCAGCAGCCAAAGCTTGCGCCCTGCGCCCGACACCGTGTTAAACGTGCGCAATGATGTCGCGCTGGCAACCCCTCAACCGGTTGTGATGGTGGCCACTCCCGAAGATGGCGTAGATTATGAGAGCGCCGTGTTGATGAATATTTATGCGCAGGTCAATCCATCGGTGGTCAATGTAACTGTGTTGGGCTCGGGTAAGACACTAAATGAAATTGCGCCCACTCATCCGTTCGACGAGAATGAACTAGTGCCAATCAGCAGCGGCTCTGGCTTTGTGTGGGACAGCGAGGGGCACATCGTCACCAACAATCATGTGGTGGAAGGCGCCGACCAGGTGCAAGTGACCTTTAACGATGGGACGGTGGCCATAGCCGAAGTTGTCGGTGTGGACCCAGACAGCGATCTGGCAGTCTTGAAGATCGAACCGGAAGGGTATACCCTCCAGCCGGTCAAGTTGGGCAATCTAGACGACGTGCGGGTTGGCATGCGCGTGGCGGCGATTGGCAATCCCTTTGGTTTGCAGGGTACGTTAACGAGCGGCATTGTCAGCGCGATCGGGCGCTCGATCCCCGCCCGGCAAAATTTTAGCATTCCCAGTTCGATCCAGACCGATGCGGCGATTAACCCGGGCAATTCGGGCGGTCCCTTACTAAATGAGCGCGGCGAAGTGATCGGGGTCAATGCGCAGATTCGTTCGGAACGCGAGGCGAATAGTGGCGTAGGCTTTGCGATTCCGGTCTCGATTGTGCAACGCGTGGCGCCGGCGTTGATCACCACAGGCACATACCAACACAGCTACATTGGTGTCAGCGGCTCGAACCTGAGCCCGCTGTGCGCCGATGAATTGGATCTGCCCAAAGCGCTGCGCGGCGCCTATATCAACCAGGTTTTCCCTCGTACCCCAGCCTCCAAAGCGGGGTTGCGCGCCGGTGAGACGCCATCTGGCACCAAGTATATTACCGTTTGTCCCACGACAAGTGGTGGCGACGTGATACTGGCGATCAACGATCAGGCGATTGGTGGTTTTGATGATGTTTTGGTTTATCTGGAGCGCTATACCAGCCCGGGTGATACGGTCACCTTTCGCGTCCTGCGCAATGGCGAAGAGCTTTTGGCCGATGTAACGTTAGACGCACGGCCAGATCGACTCGATCCATAACGTAACTGGACAACGATTTTAAGAATCGTTGTCCAGCAATCGTGTTTGATCAATCATCGATCTCAATCGTATGTTCGGAAGTACCCTGTTGCCACACGCCATTGGCATCCCCCGTCGCCCACGAAGAACGAATGTGGACTGTACGGCGGGGACGGCGTTGGGTGACTGGTGCGGCGGGCGGGGTAGAGCGGGGCACGGTCACAACATTGTCCACGGCCGTTTGTACAGCAGCCTGGGCCAGACGACTTTGCAGAAGCCGCCACCCAGCGCGCACTGCCAGACCCGCCACACCGGCTAAAATGGGCAAGGCGGCTTTGGCAACTGTAACCGGCAAATTGGTGCGTGGCGCCGGTAAGCCGGCTTGCGCATCGTAACCACAATGGGGACAGTAACGCGTGTCCAAGGCCCCACTTTGACCACACTGCGCACAAATCCGTTGAATTTCACTCATACAGCACCTCATCAAGAAATTTAATTAACGGCCGTGCTGACAGTGTAGCATGGCCGGATCGAATCGTCAACCAGCAAGGGATTCACGATTTTTGATTGACAATTTACGAAGTCGTCGGGTAGACGAAGTCGGGTGCCCGCTGAGCGCGTAAATCGTCAATCAAAAATGGTAAATATTAAAAGGAGTTGCCTACCCTATGCCCGACTCATTGCGCTTAGCCGATGGGGGCTACCTGCGCCGCCTCGACGTCCAAAGTATCCTCCACTATCTCTACAGCATGCGGTGTGTGGCTGTTGTCGGCTTTAGCAACATCGGCAAATCAGCGTTGCTCCGCCTGCTCGCCCAATCTGATGTCTGGGTGCAAGAGTTAGGCGAAGCGGGACGCGAATTTCTGCCGGTCTACGTGGATTGCAATCGCATGTTAGAATTGAGCGATCACGGTTTTTATGAACTGGTGTTACGCTGTCTGCAAGAAGCCCACGAGCAATTGATTGCTTTGCCTGCGCTAACCGGTGCCTACGAGACACTCGTAGCGCCAGCCAGCGAATTCCAGGTGCCGTTGAGCTTTAATAAAGGCATAACCGCCGTTTTACAAGCTACGTCGTATAAGCTCATTTTACTTTTTGATGAATTTGATGAGCCGTTGGCGCGCCTGGAAGCGCGCGTTCTCCTCAATTTGCGCGCGCTACAAGATCGATACGGGACACGGCTTGCCTTTGTAACGGCGACAGTGCAACCATTGACACGCTTGCGCAATGAAGATCACTGCGGCGAATTTTGTGAATTATTCAGCCATCGCAACTGGTATCTGGCGCCACTCACGCGCTTGGATGTCGATCGCCTGGTGCATCGCTACATGACCGCCTTTGAGGTAAATTTTATTGCCAGCGACATCGACTTTATCTATGAGTGGGCCGGCGGCCACCCGCGCATGTTGGAAGGCGTCTGCCGGACGATGGAAGCGGCACTTGATGACACGCGCACGCACTTGGATAACCCCACCGAACGCTGGCAATGGCAACGCAACGTGATGCGCGACTTGCGTCACGACGAAACGTTGATAGCAGAGTGCGCCAAAATCTGGAATAGTTGTAGCGAGGCAGAGCAAAAAGAACTGTTGGCGCTGATCAAGGCCGATCACCAGCCAGACCCCACCATTTTAGCTGAACTCTTGCGCAAGCACATTTTGCTCAAAGTAGAGGGAACGCCGCAATTATTTTGCCGTCTCTTTGCCGAGTACGTGCAGCGCAAAGTAGTGGGGGCGCAACCACGTTCGAGCGCGCTCTGGGTGGATGTTGATCACGGTGAAGTGCTGGTGGGCGGTAAAACCGTGGAGACGTTGACCAATCTCGAGTACAAGCTGATCTTGATTCTCTTTCAAAATCTCGACAAAATCGTGGACAAGTATCAGATTGTAACGCATGTGTGGGGCGAAAGTTATATTGATGAAGTAGACGACGCGCGGATCGAGAAGTTGGTCAGCCGGTTGCGGCAAAAGATCGAAGTTGATCCCAGTGCACCCCACTTTTTGACCACCGTACGCGGGCGTGGTTATAAGCTAGCATTAGAGTAATTGTGCTTATTTGCACAACCAAAATTTGGGCGCTATGCAAATTATGGCTATACTTAGGGGTAGTAAAATAGTGATCAGCGACCAGTTAACCGTAATCAGTGCTGGATCGACTCTGATTACGGCTAGTTAATTATTGACTTCATCTTCCCATCCTATCAATATTTAATCTTGGATTTGTTATCCATCTGCAGGAGAGTTTTTTATGGCGGAAGTCTACGGGGCTGTCGATACGCCGATCGAAAACAATACCAGTGCGGCGAGCAACAAACTGGTCTTTGAAGGTACGCCGCGTAATTTAGTCGTCGGACTAGCGATGCTGGCGACGGGCGCGCTGGCCTTTTCTATGGACTTGACGCATGTCTTTTTTGCCGAGGCCATGGCCTGGACTTTTGTTTTGTGGGGAGCGCTTTTTCTTTATGGCAACCTGCTCGATATTTACCAGACCTATCAAGTGACCGATGAGGCGCTGATCATTAAAAACCCGCTGCGGCCGTGGGGCGCCACCAAGGTTTGGGATTGGGCGCATCTGCACCGGATGGATGTAGTGGTGAAGCGAGCAGAAGCAGAACTGGATGATGCGGTAATGCAAATCTACTACACACCCGAAGGCGAAATTGTGATCGAGCGTGAGGATCGAGGGTATGATCCGGAACTAGCGCGCTTGATCATAGAGCGAGCCGGTCTAAAGCCTACTGCCCCAGAGAACCCAAAGGATTTGGCGCAGTTGCCACCTGGTAAGCGGACCTATTTCTGGAATAAGTCTGGCCGCATGGCCGCTTCATAATCCACTTAGAATAAAAAAAGCCTTACGCAAGCCTAAACCAGTAGGCTTGCGTAAGGCTTGTTGATTACTGCTCCTCGCGCAGCAACTCCTCGGCCTTCAGCACTAAATCGCGGTTGCCAATAAAGAGCGGCACGCGCTGATGCAAACCAGTGGGCTGAATATCCAAAATAGGGCCATGACCATCCGATGCGTAGCCACCTGCTTGTTCCGCCAGAAAGGCTAGGGGCGCCGCTTCGTAGAGCAGACGCAATTTTCCCGCCGCTTTTTTGGATCCCTTGCCTTCTGCTGGGTAATAAAAGACACCGCCAGACAGCAAATTGCGATGAAAATCGGCCACCAGCGAGCCAATATAGCGCAAAGAGAGCGAGATCCCCTGATCATTATCGCCTTGCAGCCAGTTGGTGTAACGCACCACATTGTCTGACCAACGACGCTCATAGCCTTGGTTAACGCTATAATACTTGGGTTTGGCAGGGATACGAATATTGGGGTGCGAAAGCAAAAACTCCCCCACGCGCGGGTCGAGGGTAAAACCATGTACACCGTCGCCCGTCGAGTAAACCATCATTGTGCTAGTGCCATAGATAATATAGCCAGACGCGACCAGATCCCGCCCCGGTTGCAGACAATCTTCCAATGTGCCTGGCCCCTCGGCCGTTTTGCGGCGGTGAATGGCGAAGATCGTACCTACACTGACGTTAAAGTCAATGTTGGAAGAGCCGTCCAATGGATCGTAGAGGAGCACATACTTACCCGTCGGGTAATTATCCGGAATCGGGATAATTTCCTCTTCCTCCTCAGACGCCATCACCGCCAGCCGCCCCGTATGGTCATTCATGCGGTAGATCGTGCGTTCGGCAAAGGTGTCCAGTTTCTGAACGTCATCCCCATGCACATTTTCTTTGCCTTCACTGCCCAAAATTTCGGCCAGACCGGCACGCGTCGTGTGGCTGGCGATGATCTTGGCCGAGAGCGCCAGGTCATCCAAGAGGTTGGTCAGTACGCCAGTTGCCTCTGGAAAGCGGCTTTGCTGTTCCAAAATGTGGCGCTCAATGGTGACAATTTTGTCGACAAAATTGCGTTCGATGGTCATGGAGATCCTCCTCCAGGGAAGAATTGTTGAGTAGATGAGATGAGATTGGAAAGCCGTGTAGTGAGCATCCTCAGCTGCGGATCTGGCAGAACAGACCCGCAGCTGAGGATGCTCACTACACAAATTATAAAAATTAAATGATCAGACTACTAACCATTGCCGTAGAGTCGCGTATAATGGTACAGATTGGTTGTGATGGTTTGGATATAGATGCGCGGCTCTGTAATATCAAGCATCTCCACAAAGATCGTGTCATCGCTGCCAAATTCTTCACGCCACAGTTCCGACTGCCTTGGGCCTGCATTGTAGCCAACCAATGCGGAAATCAGATTGCCATCTAAGTAATCACGCGCCCAAGCCAGATAAAAAGCGCCATAACTCAAGTTCACATGCGGACGATAAACCAATGCATTGGTGTAATGCGTATCACCTAGACGTTCTGCGATCTCGGCGCCTGTCGCCGGCATAATCTGGGCCAGACCTTGCGCCGCCGCTACCGAGCGCGCGCCCTCTTCAAACAAACTTTCTTGCCGGATCAAGCTAAAGTAGAGCAAAGGATTGAGCTGATTGTCCTGGGCTGCGCCTGTAATTAGCTTGTCGAAAGGCTGTGGATAGACATGCTTTTGCAAAAAGATCGGTGCATTCTCCACCAAACCGGCCGGGCTGAGTTCCAAAAGATGTTGCATCGTCAATAAACTCAAGCGATAAGCGCCCAGCCGCTCAAAATCCATGCTTAAGGGATAGAGCGCGGGTAGGTTCTCTTTATGGCGTTCAAAGACCCGTTCCAACACCGCCAAGGCATCCCCGCGGCGATCCACTTCTAACAATATGCGCCCCATCTTCAAATCTTGATCGTCCGCCACCGCCGCGGGCAAGGCAGAGAGTGTGCCTACCGACGGTGTGATCCAAGTAGTTAACCACTGTTCGGCAAAGGCTTGGCTGCCATCATCACCCGGCAACCGCGAAGGGGGACCGGCGACTGCGGCCATATTACTCAAAATATTGCCGGCTGTCAACGGGGTTTGACGCAATGACTGGGCCGCCAGAATGCCATAATAGACATCGGGCGCTTTTTGCACCAACGTCTGCCACTGGCTACGCGCCGCGTCCATTTGTCCCAGCGCTTGGTGAGCGCGTCCCAGCCAATAGCCAACTGCGAGCCAATTATAATCGGGATAGTCTTGCTGTAAGCGGCTGAAAGTTGTCACCGTTTGCGGGTAAAGTTTAGTCTGAAAGGCCCCCATGCCCACCCAATAGAGCGCTTGGGGGGCGCGTTCGCTCTGCGGGAAAGCATCGGCCAGCGCCAGCAGATCAACGCCGGCTTCCACCGGGTTGTTTTCACGCAGCGACTGTAACCCACTCTGCCAGAGCGCTTCGGCGGCAAGCGGATCGGTTTTATGTTCGCGCGCAAAGGTGCGAAAGGTGCGCCGTCCGCCTACACTGTCGCCTAGCCAGAGTTGCGTAATTGCTTTGTCGATCCAGGCCTGTCCAAAACAGGTGCAGGTAGGATGGTTGGCGATCACCGCATTGAAAGTTTCCAACGCCGCGCTGTAATTGGCGGCATAGAGTTGAGCTTGGCCCAAGCCATGCAAGGCCAATCCATAACGGCTATCGGCGGACGCAACGCTGTCAAGATAGGCCTGGAAGGCATCAATCGCCGGCAAAAATGCATCCGCTTTCAGGTCGATATAGCCGCGTTGATAGAGATCAAAGTCTACCCCACGGTTCACTAGTTCAATCAGCGCCGAATAAGCGGCGTTGCTCGCCGGTGCCGTTGTCGTAGCTGCTTGCCAACGTTCAACCGCACGTGGGATATCGCCCGCAGCAACGTAGGAGTACCCAGCCAGGAGTTGGATGGAGGCCCGATAATCGGGATTTTTCGCTACAGCCAGAATTTCATCGTAGGCAGCAACGGCGTCGGTGTAACGGTTCAGATTATTATAGGTATCGGCTAACGCCTCCAACAATGTGGTAAGGGCAACCGGGTTGGTCGTGGCATCGGCCGCCCGGCGATAGGCTAGCGCGGCGTTGGCCGTATCACCCTGGGCAAGGTAAGCAGCGGCAATATCCCGTTGCACAGGTTCAGCCATCCCAGGATAACTGGCCAGGAAACGTTCATAAGCGGCGATCGCTTCACTGTAGCGTCCCAGATCTTTCAAGGCATCGGCACGTAGAAAGTGTTGTTTGCTCGCAAAAGTATTGCTAAGCGTCGCATTAGCGGCCAGATCTTGGTCTAATAGATCGAGTGTGACCAGTGCTTCTTCATAAGCATCATCGGCTAGATAAGCCCGCGCCAACGCATAGCGCGCCTGCAAGCGCAAGGCCGGCTCGGCCTGTGGCTCGGCCAAGAGAGCCGCAAATTGGATGCGCGCGGCCATATAGTCGCCATAACGATGTTGGTGCTGGCCCTCGATCAAGCGATCAGCTGGCAAGGGCGTGGCCGTCGGCGTCGGGATCTGGGTTGGGGTCGGGGTTGGGCCGGTCGTGGCCGGCAATGTCACAGAAGTATTGGTTGAACCGGTTACAGGCAAAGATGCGGCGACGCGAGCAGCCGCATTGTCGGCGCCGGGCGTAGACGTAAAGGTCGGCGAGTGCGCCACCACGGTGGGGGTAGGCGGGGTACGATCGCGACCACAGTTAGAGAGTGTGAGAGCGACTGCCAAAAGCATACAGGTTAGTAAACTGGGTAAGGCAAGCCGTTTATATTCTTGTATAGTTCACCTCAAAAGAAAGTATTAGAGATTAAGCAAATAGACCTTCGCGCTTGCTTGTCAATGGTGGATGAGCCCCCAGATAAAATTTAGCAAGAATGGGCAGATGCAATCCATCGCCATTCTTCAGACGTGATGAAAAAAAAGTATCTCCAGGTTTTCAATTTCACCTGAGTGTGGATTAAGACGCGCCACAATGCCATATTCTAATTCTTCTGTTTCTTGTTCTGGATAAGGTGCAGTTGTGCCTAAATACAAAATATCACCTACCTGGTCATAGTCAATGCTCAAGTGCGCTTCCATTGTGTAACCCCTTGTGTCAACCTTCGTGCAATATAGGCCGTTACAATCCAGTGACGCTCAACACGCTTTGCACTTGCTTTTCGATTTTGGTATCATCTATTATAAATCAATTCTATGGCCTATTGTACCCTAAATTCTTACAATTGACTGAATAAGATCATTTCTGTGAGCCAACCATGACTGTTTTAACCAAACCTGCAACCCAATCGCCAAGCGCCAGCCAGCAGTATGAGTTGGTAGTAGGCATGGAAGTACACGCTCAAGTATTGACCCGATCCAAAATGTTCTGCGCCTGCGCCACCGATTATGCCGGTGCACCGCCCAATACGCGTGTCTGCCCGGTCTGCCTGGGGATGCCGGGCAGTTTGCCGGTGATGAATCGCGCCGCGCTCGAAGCAACAATGAAAACCGGGCTGGCGCTCGAGTGCCAAATCCCCGAACGAGCGATCTTTGCGCGTAAAAATTATAATTATCCCGATCTGCCCAAGGGCTATCAAATTACGCAGTATGAATATCCCTCTTGCGAATATGGCCAGTTGGAGATCGAGTTGGAAGATGGCGCTAGCCGGCGCATTGGCATCCGTCGCGTCCACTTGGAAGAGGACACCGGGCGCACCGTGCATGTGGGCCAATACACGCTAATCGATTTGAACCGCGCCGGCGTACCCCTGATGGAGATCGTCACCGAGGCCGACATCCATAGCCCGGAAGAAGCCTACGCCTATCTGACCAAGCTGCGCACCATTTTGCGCTATCTGGGCGTTAACAGTGGCGATATGGAAAAGGGCGCGATGCGTTGCGAACCGAACATCAGCGTGCGCACACTGGAGCAGAAAGCACGCGGCGAATATGGCACCAAGGTCGAAGTCAAAAACCTGAACAGCTTCCGCGCCGTACGTATGGCAATCGCCTACGAAATGGAGCGCCAGATCGCGTTGATCGAGCGCGGGGGTCAGGTCGAGCAGGTGAACATGGGCTGGGACGAACAGCGCCAATGTACTGTGCTCCAGCGCAGCAAAGAGAGCGCCCACGACTATCGTTATTTCCCCGACCCCGATCTGCCCCCCTTGCAGGTCGAGCGGGCCTGGGTCAACGAAATCCGAGCCCAGCTGCCCGAGTTGCCCGTTGCCAAACGTGATCGCTACGAACAGGCTTGGGGACTGCGGCGCGCCGAGGCCGACATTCTAACCGGCGAAAAGCTGGTGGCCGATTACTTCGAGACTGCTGTAGCCGCGTACGGTGCCAACGATGGCAAACCGCAGCGCATGGCCAATTGGCTGACGGGCGAGTTCTTTCGCCTGCTCTATACGGATGGTGACGGCCAAGATTTGCGCCAGATCGCCGATGTTAAGGTACAGCCCACGCAATTGGCGGCGTTGCTCAAATTGGTTGACGACAAGGTGATCAACCCCAACACCGGCAAGAAGGTGCTAGAAACCATGTACGCCACCGGTGACGATCCCCAGCAGATTGTCGCCCGCGAAGGGCTGGCGATGGTCAGCGACACCTCGGTGATCGACGAGGCGATCAATGCCATTTTCGCTGCCAATACGGGGGATCTGGCCCGCTATCGGGCAGGTGAAGAGAAGCTGTTTGGCTTCTTCATGGGCCAGGTAATGAAAGCCACCAAAGGCAAGGCCGATCCCAATGCGGCGCGGCAACGCTTGCAAGAGCTAATTAAACAATAGGCCCTTCGCCTTTGTAAACGTTCCTTGCCACGTAACTGTTCCGAAGTAAATAGGTAGGAAGACAGGTAAACAGGTAGACATGAAAAGAGGTAGACAAGGATTTGGCCTTGTCTACCTCTTTATCTATGTTTGAGTATCTCTTAGGTTGAGCAACGGACAGGTAGAATAAAAAAGGGGATGGCAGTGACAACGATTACATTTATTGTAAAGTTAGATCTAAATCTACAACCAAAGTGGGAGAATAAAGCCGCTTCAAACAACCCATGATCCACGAAGTTTCACGAAGCGGGCACCCATTGAGTACCCGCTTCGTGAAACTTCGTGGACAGTTATTTCTTTACAATGGCGTAAGGGAAGTAGCAGGAACTAAACGAGATCTTGCGGCGTGTCGATATCGCGCAGAAGGTGGGAGGAAACAGGCAGGGTGACGACATCTGAGTGGTGCTTTTGTAACAGCGGACGCGCGCCAATATCGCCCGTTAAGGTCAACAGCTCTGGCCATAGACTGCGATCAAAGAGCGCGGGCGCACCACGCACCTGGCCATCAACCAGCGGCGCAACCAGGCGCGCCCCACCCCGCCAAGCGCGGATCAGTTGCTGGAGCAGCACGGGCGGGACAAACGGTTGGTCGGTGGGCAGAAAGAGCGCCGCTCCGATTGGCGCAGCTAAGGCAGCAATCGCCGCGCGAATACTGCTTGCCTGGCCGGTCTGCCAATCTGGATTGTGGACCAACCGCAACCGGTCGCCCGTTTGTTCAAGCAGGGGAGTCAGCAGCGCTGTCACGGCGTCCGCATAGGCGCCCGTGACGACAATCACTTGGGCGACGTCACTCTGCAGCGCGGTACGCACGGCACGCACGACCATCGGCTCGCCATCGACCGCTTCCAATTGCTTGGGGCGGCCCATGCGACTGCTGCGCCCAGCGGCCAAGATCACAGCAGCAAGGGGCGACCAACGTTCGAGCACACTCCGCCCTAACTCTACCGCATTGGGCTTCGAC
>JBBRVA010000102.1:0-14203 GCA_038247295.1 Caldilineales bacterium
GAGGAAAGACCAGCGCGTTGATAATGGCAATTACCAGCATTACGCCTAAAATGAGGGCAACAATTGCGGCATAGATGATCATCGCACGCGCCGTTGGGTGAGCCACGAACGCAAGGCCAAGGGACGCGCCAGATCGGCGCGGTGTTTCCAGGCCAGGATCAACAGATTGCCAATGCCAACTGCGAAGAGCACCGCTGGATTGGCCCGCAGACCTAACCCGTTCCACGCCGGCGGCGCCAACACGCAATAAAGCACCATTCCAGCCACGGCCACCAATACCACCCAGCCATCGACGGCCAGAAAGATCTTGGCCAAGCCAAGCAATAATCCGCCCACGGTTGGCCCTTCCCAGATGGTCAAGCCACACCAGATGCCACCGGTAACCGCCACGGCTTTGCCACCCTGGAAGCCTAAGAAAGGGGAAAAAGCATGACCAAGCACCGGCGCCAGTGCAACCAACGTCAATGCCACACTGTCCACACCAGCCCAGCGATACGCTAGCCAGACCGGTACGGCGCCTTTGACAAAGTCTAGCAAGAGCGCCAGCACGGCGGTGGCGCGACCGCCGGCGCGCAGCACATTCGTTGCACCGGGGTTAGCATCGCCAAATTGGCGTACATCAGCGTGCAAGAAGAGCCGACCAATCCAGAACGAAAAGGGCAACGATCCGCAGAGAAAGGCAAATAAAAACCAGGCAATACTTTGCATGCACTTAGATCCGTTGGGCGTGTTCTGGTTTGATAGCGCGCAGGGCGAGCAAGACAAAGAGACCCATTGCCACAAAACCGACCAATGCCGGTCCCGGCATCTGCCAAAAGACAAGTTGCCCAATCGTCTGCAAAATCCAGGTGATCGCATAGACCAGAATCAGTGGCTGGACGGGTAGGTCATCCATCTCGGTGACTTGGCTGGCTAATACCGTTAGCAAAGCAGCACTGGCCAGCCAACCCGCAAAATTGACCCACGGGATCCCAAAATAACTACCTATTGCCGTATGATCTTCGGCCCACACCCAGTAACCCCAACCCACCATCTGCGGATCCAAAAAGAAATCCCACGCTGTGAAGGCCAGCGCGCTGATCACCACGAACCAGAGCCGACTGCGGCCTTGGGTGATTACCGCGGCTATGGCCCAGGCGGGTGGCAGCATCATCAACCAGGCTAGCGGAATGATCAGTGGTACGTGGCCAAGTTGCGGTTGTAGCAGATTTGTATACGAATAACTGCCAAACGGGAAGCCGGTGCTGCTGCCGATCCACTCGATCAGCCATGCGGCAGGCAAGACGAGAAGTGTCATCGCCAAGGTGCGTTTTGCCCCCCAATTCAGGTGTAAAATGGCTAACACAGCCGCCACCTGCACCGTGACGCCAGCCAGCACGCCCCAATGTAAGACGTGATCGCCCAGCACCCAGCGCATGATCGGGATCGAGATCATGATCACGTCCCAGGCGATGATCAACCAGTGATAGAGGCGCAGCCGAAAAGGGAAAGCCCAGTTGCCGGTTTGGGCTTTTGTGCGTGCTGATTTGGGCGCTGCCACGCGTAATCCAGCGGTTGGGGTGTTGCGATTTACGCGCATACTGTGGTCTCGTTTGGCTGCTGGATCTGATGGGCGAATTGTTGGACGAGTGCAGAGATCAATGGCCAGGCTTCACTGCGCCCCTGGATCAACTCGTGGCTGCCTGGCATTTCGACATAGCCAGCCAGCATCGGCAGGCACCGCGCCATCTGGCGAGTAAAGCGTGGAACGGCTACGATATCTTCGCTGCCTTGCATTATTACTACAGGCGCATTCACTTGGGGGAGTGCCTGGTAGCCCAACCGTCCAGCCTTTCGCACCTCGCCTAAAGTGTCAACGGGGAGCTCCAATCGCCGGATTGCCGCTTGTACATCCGGGTCATCCAAATCGGCGTCGGGCATGACGCGTGCCACGCCAGCGCGGAATTGGAGGTCGGCAAAATTGGCCTTTTGGAAGGGGCGCACTTGATATAAGAAGAGGCGCGCGACCGGAAAGGCGGCATCAAAAAGCCGATTGGCGCTGCGCCAAAAAGGGGCAAAGAGCAGCAATGCACTCGGCGGTTGCACGGCCGCCACTTGTAAAGCTAAGGCTGCTCCCATCGAGTTGCCGATCAAGAGGACGGTCGCATGTTCACGCTGCAGATTTGTCAGTGCCGTTTGCACCGCTTCCTGCCAATCTCGTTGACGAGAGTGGGTTAACTGGTCAAATTGTGGCCCAAAGCCCGGCAACAGCAGCCCTTGCACCGTCCAGTTCAGGTGATGCAACACCTGGCCAAGCGCACGCATTTCGGCCGGGGTGCCGGGAAAGCCATGCACAAGCAGAGCCGCGCATCCATTCTGGCCGCGCCAGAAAAAAGGCTGGTGCTCAGGGGTTTGATAGGCGTGTAAAGTTGAAGTCATCATCACTATTAGGATTTACGCAAAAACCGCTGTTCTACTGCTGGGTGAGCTTGTCGAAGAAGGCTTCGACAAGCTCACCCAGCAGTAGTTCTAACTACGAAAGGTATATCGTTGGTACTTAAGGTATTTAATCATGAATTGGGGGGCGCGTACCATTAATGGCGTTAAGGCGCTGGAGAAAATTTAATACCGCTTGTGGCGCACGTTGTTGGCTTTCACGGGCTAGCACCAGCGTCATGCCAAAGACGACTAGTGTGTTTGTGATCAGAAAGAAGATGAACTCTTCCAGCGGTAAGCCGCCCAGAAATATCTCGGTTGATTGCGCGGGATTGACGGTCCATGTGCCCGAACGGATGGCGAACGCATCGCCGAGTGACAGATAGACCGTAGCTGGAATCAACGCCCAGCCAACCAATCTGCGGTAATGCCAAAGAATGTCACCGGCAAAGCTGACTTGCAGGATAATGGGCGGCAGCGCCCAGACCAGAATCAACGCCAAGTAGGTGCCAGCTGCCCAACCTGATAGCAAGAGCCAGATCGACCCGACCCAAAGGACAGCGAGCACCGCTGCGCTCGTCCAGCGGATTGATTGGCCTTGAATCGGTTGGCTGATTGGCGGAACGGATGAGTAAAGACGTTTGGCCAGAAAGGCAACCCACAACCCGGTCATCACAGTTTGCAGCACAAAGAAGGCATACTCCTCAATTGGCACCCAGCCAAGGGTGAAGCCCGTTACAAGCGCAGGATCGTACCACCAAACCCGCGTGGCAACCAGATAGTTGTCCCACGGCGTGGTGTAGATCACCGCTACGATTACATGAGCCAGGATTACAAACGGGATCGGCCAACTGCGCAAACTGGCTGGCATGGCGCGGCCACGTTTTTGATCCCAAATTGTCAGCGCGAGCAAGATCAATAGGGGTGGGCCTAGAAACAGTGCGAGAAAGCCAAAATAAGTCATCAAATTCCTCTCAACTATGTAAATTGGTATTCAAGTGAGTATCGCACAGGCGTATTTGTTTCTCTGTTGTCGTTGTTCCAGAACCCGCAGATATGATATAATTAACTGATAAGCATTTTAATCCAAGGGGACTAGAAACCGAGCAACGAATGGCCCGCACTGTTGATATTGGCAGCAAACGACTGATCAGCCTGGCGCCCACCACTTGGGTGCGTTGGCTAACGGGTGATAATTCGCTGGAAGTCGTTGATTTCCTCTCCGGTGATTTTCAATGGGTGGCGCGGGCCAACGATGTGCTGATCAAAGTGCGCTCGCCCGCATGGGGTGAGTTTTTGGTCGCTAATGACATGCAATTGCGCCCTCATCAGCACATGGCGCGCCGATTACGCGCGTATGCTGCACTGGGTGAAGAGCGCTATAATTTACCCGTTTATCCAGTTGTAGTCAATATTTTGCCGGGTTCGTATGCGGACATCAACGGTTATCGTAGCGAATTTATGGGCTTGGTCGCCCAGCAGGATTTTCGTACCATCAATTTATGGGATATCGATGTCGAGTTGGTTTTTGCAGAAAACCTGGTAACGTTATTACCCTTTGTGCCGATTCTTAAAGGCGGCAATCACGAAAGTGTTGTCAGCAAAGCCGTGACTCTGCTGCGCGCCGAGCAGAACATTGCAGAATTAGAGCCATTGCTGGCTTTCTTTGCCACATTCGTTATGGAAACCGAAGTCGTTCGTAGGATCATGAGGTGGGATATGACTGTTTTACGCGAATCACCCTGGTATAATGAAATCTTAAAAGAAGGGCTTGAGCAAGGTATCGAACAAGGGATCGAGCGCGGCAAAGAGCAGATGGTGCTCAACATATTACGCCACCGCTTCGGCGAATTGGATGATGCATGGGTTGCCCGTATCCAAGCGATTCCATCCGATCAACTAGAACAGGTGATTTTGATGGCATTCGATGTTGAATCGTTAGCCGAATTAGCCGAACACGTGCAACAAATACCCAAGGCTTCTGGCCAATAGACCAATCGGCTCCTACACTTTGCGTTTCTCCAAATCGCGTAAGAGCACCAGCGCTGCGTTACGCCCGGCCGCACCCATAATCCCGCCGCCGGGGTGGGTGCTGGCGCCGGTCAGGTATAACCCTTTTACGGGGCCCCGGTAATTGCTCATTGTCAACGCTGGACGCAGCATAAACATCTGGTCAATCGACATTTCGAGGTGCATCACATTGCCGCGCAGTAATCCCAACTCGCGTTCCAAATAGAGGGGATGCTCCACCAATTGGTCGATCACTGCCCCTTTCACATTCGGTGCGTACTCCGCGAGCTTGTCCAACATGCGATCGGCAACCGTCTGGCCGATTTCATCCCACGAGGCGCCAGATGCCAGCTCATAAGGATAATATTGACCCCATAGGAAGAGGGTATGTTTGCCCACGGGTGCCAGGGTTGGATCGACGGCGGAAAAGGTCATTGCGATCAAGGCCGGGTCGCGCGAAGGGATGCCGCCCAAGTAATCACCGTAGGCGCGCTCCAGATAGGCCAGATCCGGGCAGATGAATTGCAGCGCCGTATGTTGATAGCCAGGCTTGCCATCGTTGGGTGAGGGTAATGCGCGATAGTTAGGCAATTCGTGCATGGCATAGCGCACGATCATGCCGAAGCCGTTGCCGACGCGGCTATTTTTGATCAAGTTCTGCGCCTGCTGGGGTACGACATCCGCTGCCAACATCTGCATTGTCGTGTGGATATGCGCGCCCGAGACCACGGCGCGAGCTGTAATGCGGATGCCGCCACTGGTCTCGGCGCCAATTGCCTGCCCATGTTCGGTCAAAATTCGCGTCACCGGTGCACCGGCGATGATCTGCCCGCCGTGCGCCTGGATCATACGGGCCAACGCTTGGGTCAGCATGCCAGAGCCACCGCGTGGCCGCTTCATGCCGCTTTGGTGATACATCGGCTGCCAGAGCGCAAAAGGGGCCGACAGCGGTTCGCCCGGCGGCGGGCCCGACTGGGCCGCCATCCAGCCGATCAGCGCCTGGACACGCGGGTCGACAAAAGTCTGACGCAACACTTGCCCATAACCGCGCAACAATTCGCTCAGGCGTTCCATGCGATCCGATCCGTTGCCGGTGCGCATAACCAGATTTTTAACCAGGTTACCGGCAGTGGGTGGTTCCAGAAAGCTGCGCACCATGCCTTCGGCCAGCGGCTGCCAGGTTTTGATAAAACGACGATAATTTTCGGCGTCAATCGGGGAAATGGCGGCGATGCTTTCGCAGGTGCGGTCAAGGTCTTTCCAGATCGTGAAGTGGCTACCGTCCGGGAAGGGCGCAAAAAAGAGCGGGTCCAGATCGATATAGTCTAGACCATACGCGGTCAGGTTCAGGTCTTGGACGATCGGCGTGTGGTGGATCAAGATGTGGGCTGAGCCGCCCAGATCAAACTTGAAGCCGGGCACGATCTCCTCGGTCACCACCGCGCCGCCTACGGTGTGGCGGCGTTCGAGCATGATCACTTTGTAGCCCGCCTTGGCCAGGTAGCCGGCGCAGACCAAGGCGTTGTGGCCCGCGCCAATCACTAAAACATCACAATCACGCCCCGAACTTGGGTTATCAATCGTCATAAATTTTTCCAGGTGGATAATTTTTAGATAAGAGTTGCCCTCATTATGAGTTGGCAGTGATGGTCTGTCTGTCGTCTTATATCCAGACCGGCCAGGCATGGCAAGACCCAAATGAAGCTACTTCATGCTTGACGACAATTGCTAGTAATCAAGACGGCCCGGATCATCATGATCCGGGCCATTTTAGAGATTGGTACTATCAATCTGTGATGCCATCTGCGCGTCGTTAACGGGCCACCACTGGCAGATAAATGAAGTGGATTTCTTCGGTTTCTTCCTCGCTCTCCTCACTGTCCGGCAGGGCAGGTTCATCTGCATCATCGCCGGGGAACTCGTGCGTGTCGTCCTCGATCGTGCTCGTTTGCACACTTATGTTAAAGAAATCGGTTGGCAGGTTGCCGATCGCCAGGCCGTCAATCTTCTGTTTGCCCAGGCCGCGTGCGCCCATATCTTGGAACAGGCGCAATTCGCACTGGGTGTTGGCACCAAAACTAATCTGGCGACAGATAAAGATGTCGTTGCCATCGCCGCTTAGTTTGCCATTGCTGCCGGTGATGCTAAACGATCCCTCCGCCACCACATAGAGTTCGTCGGTGGCGGGGTCGATCCAGAGCGCGCGCAGATCCGGCTTTAGCTTGATGTCACTGCCATCCAGCCGCCAGGTCCAAACGGGTGTGGGTGTGCGCGCCAGGCTAAAGAGATCTTCATTTTCGCCCTTGATGCCCTGCGCAGAGAAGGTCCCATGTGTGCTGATCACGAGCTTGCCGCTGCCGTCTAACTCAACCGCTTTGATGTCTTCGTTGTCGTTCTTGGCGTCTAACTCGACCGTCGAGCCATCCAGGTAAAGCGTAAAGCTTCCGCGTGTCGTATCGCCCAATTGCGTCGGTGTAAACTGGATCAGATCCTCATCGCCCACCGGCCCGAAACCTTTGAGGGTAAAGTCCTTTTCTACCGAAAGTAGGAGCACCCCGCCGGGCAGCAAGGCAAAGTCATCGATTTCACTGTCGCCCAGCCCCACATCCGAGCCATCGAAGACCATGAACCACTGCTGGGTGTTGGGATTGTAAGCAATGATATCCTCGTCGCGATAGCTCAATCCGCCCACTTTGCCGTTCTCATTCGACCCGATCAGGATGGTCGGTGCAGGTGGGGGCGGCGGGGTAATCGTCCAGGTGTAGCTGGCTGGCGTGGTATCGACATTGCCCGCCGTATCCACGGCGCGTACTTGGAAGGTATGGTCGCCATTGGCTAAACCGCTGTAACGCTGCGGGCTGGTGCAGAGGGCGAAGGTGACGCCGTCAAGGCTGCATTCCGTGCTTGCGACGCCGCTGTTGTCGCTGCCCGAGAATGTAAACGCTGCCTCCGATGCTGTGCTTGGGTTAGCCGGTTGCGCCGAGATGGTGGTGTCGGGCAGTGTTTTGTCCAGCTTGATCGTCACACTCTGGCTGGCGGGACCGCCGCTGCTGGTGGCGCTACAGGTAAGGGTTATACCACCTGTGTCGGTGCTGATCGTCACCGTGTCGCAGCCCGTTTGTGTGCTGATCGGTGACTCGGCATCGATGACGTTCCATGTTACCGTCACATCGCTCACATACCAACCATCGCTCCCAGCCGTGCCGTTCACTTGGGGCGTGATCACCGGCGGCGTGCTGTCGACTGGGCTTGGGTTGATCGTCCAGCCATACGCTGCCGGGCTAGGATCGATATTGCCGGCCCCATCGATGGCGCGCACTTGGAAGCTATAGCTGCCAGCGGCCAAACTGCTGTAACCCTGCGGGCTGGTGCAAGTGGTGAAGGCGCCGCTATCCAAACTGCACTCGAAGCCGACCACGCCTGCGGTTGCATCGCTGCCCATGAATTCGAACTGAGCGTCACTGCTAGCGCTAGGGTTGCTCGGCTGCGCCGTGATGCTTGTATCGGGCGCACTTTTGTCTACCTTAACGGTGTAGCTTGCCGTGCCAACGTTGCCCGCCAGATCCTTACACGTGGCCGTGAGCGCGATCTCACCTTCGCCGCTAGATGTGCTGCTTGCCAGGCAATTGGCCGGATCAAGACCCGATCCACTGCTGTTGTCTGTCCAGTTCCAGGTCACAATCACGTCGTTGTTATTCCAACCGGCTGCATTGGCCACTGGTACTTGGGTGGGCGAACTGGTCGGTGCGGTCGTGTCAAGCGGTGCTACATCAACTGTCCATATGTATGTGGCGGGTGTGGCATCGACATTGCCGGCGGTATCCACCGCGCGCACGCTAAACGTATGGCTGCCATTCGCCAGCGCTGTATAACTCTGCGGGCTTGTACAAGGGATAAAACTTGCGGTGTCCAGCCTACACTCGAAACCGGCCAGGCTGCCGCTGCCACCTGTCCCCGTAAATTCGAAGCTGGCATCCGCATTGCTGCTCGGATCCGTTGGCTGCCCCGTAATCGTGGTCTCCGGCAGGGTGACTACGGCCGGCTGCACAGTGATGTTAACCGTTGCCAGATTGGAAACCGGCCCAGGGGGCGCGCCGCCGTCGTTAGCACGGAAGGTAAAGCTATCCGCACCCGAGAAATTCGTGTCTGGCTGGTAAGTTAAGTTTGGTGGGACGCCCAGCAAGACACCATGCGCCGGTGCGTCGACGACTTGATAGGTCAACGTATCCTCATCGATCGCGTTCAGTGTGATGGCGATGGCGACATCCTGCATCGTCGTCACACTCTGATCCTGCGCAATTGGTGAGAGGTTGGTCACGCGCCAGACCCAGCGATCCGGTGTGCCTGTTTGATCGCCACTGCGCCCGCGCACCTGGAAGATGTGCTCGCCATCGGTCACGCCGTTGTAGATTTGTGGACTGGTGCACACGACAAAAGTTGCGCCATCCAGGCTACATTCAAAGCTCTGTGCGCCAGAGCCGCTGAAGCCAAAGCTGGCCGCGCGGCTCGTCGTCTGCTGTGGCGGACGATTGACAATGGTCGCATCCGGCCCGATCGAATTTAGTGTCCAACTGTAGTCAGCCGGTGACGGATCGACAAAGCCGTTGGCGTCTATGGCCCGTACCTGGAAGATGTGCGCGCCTTTGCTCAAGTTGCTCACCGGCCAGGGGCTGCCGCAGGGTACGAACTCGCCCTCATCGATCTTACATTCGAAGCCACCCAGGCCCGCTGGCGCACTGCCGGTAAAGGCAAAGGTAACCGTGGGGCTGTTGCTCGGGTCTGCTGGGGTGGCCGATGTGAAGCTGGTCTGTGGTGGATTCGCTGTATTCAGGTTGACCAGGATCGACCGGCTAACTTCGCTGATTCGCCCTGCGCGATCGATGGCCCGTACGAGCACGACCAGCATCTTTCCTTCTGGATCTTGCACTGGGTAAGCGATCTGCCAGGCGCCGTTGGTAAACTGGGCGTCGGCCAGCATGCCGTCATTGACGCGCACCTTCACTGCCGCCAGCCCGATCGTGTCGCCCGCTGCGCCGCGGAAGCGCAAGACGCCGCTGCCCATCTGCCAGGTGTCGGCCGGCGTCAGTTCGACTGTATCGAGTGTCACCGTTGGCGCTTGGGTATCGAGCGTGAACTGGACTGGGTAATCAGTTGGCTGGGTGCCACCCGCCCAGTCGGTGGCACGTGCGACCAAGGTGTGACGGCCTTCGCCCGTAACGGACACCGCCACGGTGGTCTGATTGCTCTGCACATTATCAGCCTGAGCAAAGTTGCTTGTGTGGACGGGGTTGCCATCGAGCAGTAGTATCACATCCTTGAGCCCTGCGGCGGCTTCGGCGGCAATTGTCACTTGGAGCGAACCGGCGTCCGCCGCCACATAGCCGAGATCCGTCGGCGCAATCACCACCGCCAGCGGTGTGCTCGACACCGCGTCACTGGCTACGCCTAACTGTGTACTGCTCACGGCCAACTGTTCACTCTTGCCTGCCATTGCCGTTGTCCCGCTGGATTGCGCACAGTGGCCGTAGATGTCACAAGCGCTGGCGATCACAGCAGCCCCTGACGAATCGGCTCGTTCCCAGAGCGTGTACGAAACTGCCAGGCCCGAGCGGATTGTAAAGTCCGGGAAGAGTTGTTGCAGGATCGGGTCATTCTGGAAGGTGGACAGCGGCTGCGCCACGGCCTCACCGGGGCAGAAGAATTGCGCGGCGTCGAGGTGGCGATCTTGCGCGCCACAGAAGTAGCGCACCGCATTGCGCCGCATGCCAATCGACGAATCGAAATACGATGCGCCAGTAGGCTGCGCCGTCATTTCCACGCGCGGCGCTTGGGTATCGACCACGCCCCGCCAGACGTTGATCACCTGGCCGCGGTGGCCGAGCATATCATAGGTGCGCAGATCGATCTGATATTGCCCTTCTGGCACCCAGGCGGGCAGACTCAGCGTCCAGTTGCTGGCCAGAATGCCACCGCCGCGTGGTATCAACGTGGCGTAGAAAAGTAAGCGGTAGCGCGCTTCGTAGAGCGCGCTGACTTCGGCTGCGCTCAACGTGCGCTGGAAGACGGCCACTTGGTCGAGCAGGCCGCGATAACCCGTGCTGCCGTTGTTGCCCACCAGCAGCGGATTTGCTGTAACGAGGCTGCCGCTAAAGGGTGCATTGGCGACGCGCTCGCCGTTGACATAGAGATTGGCTGTGTTCGTCGTACGATCCACCGTGCCGACGATATGGCGCCACGCGTTGCTGCTGGTCAGTCTCGGCCCACCGGCCAGGACGAGCCCGGGCAACGACCAGGTTGCTTGGCCGCTGTCGTTGAGGCTGAGACTGTAACCGCTGTTGGCCGACCCCTTTTGTAAGATCGGAGTGGCATAGTTGGTGGCAATCCACGCCTGCACGCTGAGACCCGTGGCTGCGTCGGCATTGAGGCCGGGCACATTGGCTACGGTCAAGCTTTGGCTGCTGTCAAAGCTGCGTGCGTTGGGGAAGAGCGCCCCCACATCCAACGTGGGACAGTTGGGCGCGCTGGTGCAGGTGGCGTGATGGCCCTGCCCAGAGTCATCCACAAAGAAGGTTGCACCGGCGAGTTCGTCAAAGGCGAGCAACAATTGTACATTCGTGTAGACTGCGGCCTGCGAAATTGGCGTCAAGCTGACAAGTAACTCGTTGATGCCGCTGCGACCGGTTTCGGTCACTTGTCCGCTCAGCATCAGCGGGCCGTCGATCACATTGCCCAGCGTACCCGCAGCGTGATTCGTCGCCCGCAGCGTGGGGACAGGGCCGGCTGCGTCGAGCATGAGGGTGGCCCGGGTCTCCGGTGTGCGATTGCCCACGTTGTCCATTGCACGCACGGTGACGGTATAACTGCCCGACGGGTCGGCAATGCCGGCCAGTTGATAGTCGAGCGACCAGGCGTTGCCGTTGATCGTGGCCGTCTGCCAGGTGTTGGGCAAGCCCTGGTTGAACTGGCTTTCGAGCAGCACTTGGACGGCGTCTGTGGGCAGACCGCTGCCCGCGCGTCCGGCGCGCACTGGATCGCTAATCGTGCCACCCAGGGCCACGCGCCACTGTCCAGCGTTGATCTGCTGCGGCGCTTTGGGCGTGCTGCCCAAGGCATTGAGTGTCAGGTCCGGCGCAGTGGCGTCGGCGATCAAGGTGACGGCCGGGCTGACGGCACTCAGGTTATTGGCGTTATCGGTGGCGCGGGCCTGGATCGTGTATGCGCCTTCGGTCACGGCCAACGCATAGGCCCACGCTTCATCGCCGGTGGCCGCTTGCCACCCGCTGTTGTTGACATTAACTTCAACCTTGCCAATGCCCGCCGTTGCATCCGATGCATTGCCGCCAATCATCAGCACGACGGGGTTGCCGCCTTGCATGTATCGATTGTTAACCAGGCCAGCGATGCTAACCGTGGGCAGATCGGCATCCACGATCAGCGACAGACCGCCGCTGGCCGTGATCCGCCCGCCACGCGCATCCTGTTCGCGCAGGGTGAGGCGTGACCAGCGGAAAGTGTTGCCACTGCTCGGCACACCCGCCACCACGCAATAGGATTGCAGCGTGCGGTTGTAGAGCGCCTGGACGGTGGTTGCACTCAGGGCGGTAGGGTAGATTTGCAGCGCATCAATCGCCCCTTTGAAACCAGCACCGATGGTAAGCGTGGCGCCGCCGGTGGGCAGAGCAGGCAGGTTACCCTGTGCTACCTGGACGCCGTTGACATAGAGCGTGGTGGCGCCATTCAACTGCCGCGTGGCCACCACATGGGTCCACTGATTCCGGCTCAGAATGTTGCCTGTTTGTAGTGCCGAGAATTGCGATTGAAAACGCAACCTGGGGTTACTCGTGTTGGCTTGATCGACCTGGAATTGGAAAAGTTCGGCGTTCGTAGAACCGCCCTCCAACAGCGTGCCCCGGCTGATCGTCGTCGCATCCAGCTTGAGCCAGAGCGCAACCGTAAAGTCATTCTGGATTGTGCGGTTAAGCGTGAGCACATCGTCCACACCATCGAATTGTACGGCGTAATCGGAAAGTGGCGCATTGGGCGCACCAGTCACCGCGGCGGTGGGGCAGGTTGTGCCGGTGCAAGTGGCGTTTGTCCCCCGCCCCGAGCTATCGACAAAGGTGGTCGGGAGCCCACTGGGCGCAGGCACTTCTTCGAAGCGCAGATCGACCACGGGCGCGGATTGCGGTGCGGGACAGGCCAGCGCCGTGCCCCGTTGGGAACTCACCGCTACCGGCCAAGTCAAGCCCTGCACGCTCCCGGCGATCAACGCCAGATTGGTGTCGTACAGCCCGTACTGGAAGGTAAAGTTCGGCAGCGTGTCCGTCCAGCCGATCAGATAGCCGCCGGTGGGCGGGTGATAGGCGGCGACAGGGTTGCCGGCGCGGCTGTTGCGCAGGGAGACAAGCTTTGTGTGGGTGGTGCTGACCCCGTTATAGGTGCGTGCCGTCAGGAAGCCCGCATCGGTGTAGACGAGCAGCACTTGGTTGACCGCTGGGTTGTAGGTCAGGCTGTGACCGTCGTTGGCACGCGTGCCGTTGCCGGTCTCCAGCGTGACCTTGCTGTCGGCGATCAGCTCACCCTTGGTGTCGAGGTCGCGCGCCGTGATGAACTCACCAGTGAAGGTCTGGCCGTTGTCTTCCACGGTGACATCGGCTGGTGAGATGCTGTCGCCCAGGGCCAGCCGCCGCGTCAGGCGGTAGCGGGCGCCGATCCAGTCCAGATCGAGCGCGTTGAGCGAATGGCGCTGATTGGTCAGTGGGCTGAAATTGACACTGCGTCTGAAGACATCGAGTTGATCGCCCACCAGCAGCGTTTCGCCGGTGAGCGGATCGCCCTGGGCGTTGAAGAGGCGTGTGATCAGATTGGTGCGGTAGACGGTGGTCGTCAAGCCAGGCGAGTATTCACGCGCATCGGTGGCAAGCCGCTGCCAGGCGACCAGGAAGTTTGTGCCATCGCTCGCCACCACGGGGCCAGAATTGCCTTCATCCGCCGGGGTGGCGGCAGTCACGGCTAGATTGGCAAGTTGGATAGTGCCATCCTGCCCGATTATCCGCCCAGTAATCGCATGCAACTTCTTTTCCGGAATGGTAATGTTGAGCTCAATCGTATGGCCGCTACCACTGAAGCTAACCACACGGTTCACGAAGTCACCAGCTGGCGGCGAGAAGTTCCCAACTGGTTCATAGCTAGGCTCGTCCGATTCCCAGACATAGATTGGCGCGCTGCCGCAGAACTCGCGCGTAACGGGGAAGCCATGCGCGTTGGGACCACGCTGATCGCCCGCGTGCAGATCAGCCGTTCCACCGCCATTGCCCCAGTACCAGAGCCAATGCTCGCCACTGGTGGAGTTGCCAAAGGTGATCACCGGTTCGATGCCACCGTTGGTGTCGCTCCCGGCGCTGACAACTTTGAGCGAGTTGATCGTCACGGTGTTACAATTTTTGTATTCCGGCCAGACAGCCAGACAGACGCCCGCGTTGTTGCAAGCAATGGCGGGCGAAGTTGTGCCGCGCAGCGCCGCATTGTCGGCGAGTGGTGGTGACGTGGTGGTGTCGGTGTCGCTTTCCAGGGGGCGCGCACTGCCGCCGGGGATATCGAACGACCAGATATCGCCCAAGCCACCGTTGTCCCCCGTGAGCGCGGTGGAGGCCATGCCGGCAAAGCGATAGCTATCCTGGCGATCGGCAGTGGCCGCCGTGGCAGCAATGAAGCGCGGGGCTTTACCACCGGCAAAGCTGCCCAGTGCCGTTTCGGTCGTCGCTGGATCCCACACCCA
>JBBRVA010000103.1:0-14191 GCA_038247295.1 Caldilineales bacterium
CAAGATATTGTGTTTTGGCTCCTCGGGTTGGACTCGAACCAACAACATTTCGGTTAACAGCCGAATGCTCTGCCAATTGAGCTACCAAGGAATATTTGAATTTGCGTTACTCAGTATAGTGCCAGGCAACGCAAATGTCAAATTCTACAGACCAAAGTGGTAAAAAAGATCTAGCCCAGATAGTCGCGTAATTTACGGCTGCGCAGGGGATGGCGCAGTTTGCGCAATGCCTTGGCTTCGATCTGGCGCACGCGTTCGCGGGTAACGTTGAACTCGCGGCCCACATCCTCCAGCGTGCGGGTGATACCATCTTCCAGGCCAAAGCGCATAATCAGCACGCGGCGCTCGCGCTCATTCAGGCCATCCAAGATTTCGTTCATCTGCTCTTGCAGCAGACGGCGGCTGGCCGAATCGACCGGACCAGGTATGCTGTCGTCTTCGATGAAGTCACCCAACGAACTATTTTCTTCCGTACCCACGGGCGAGGAGAGGCTGAGCGGCTCCTGGCTTAGGCGTTTGATACGTTGTACCTTGGAGGCGGCTCGTTCTAGCCGGCGCATCACTTCTGGCTCTGGGTTGATGCCGGTGCGCATGGCCCGCCGCACCGCGTTGGCATCATCCGCTTCGAGAAAGTCCATTTCCAGGGCAATCTCTTCAAAGGTGGGTTCACGCCCCATCTCTTGTTGTAAGCGCCGGTGGATGCGGCTCTGGCGGTTGATCGTCTCCACCATGTGGACGGGAATACGAATCGTACGTGCCTGATCAGCGATGGCCCGGCTGATGGCCTGGCGAATCCACCAGGTGGCATAGGTGCTAAACTTAAAGCCGAGTGTATGGTCGAATTTGTCCACGGCCCGCAACAAGCCCAAGTTGCCTTCCTGAATCAAGTCCAGGAAGTTGAGGCCACGCCCGATGTAGCGTTTGGCCACACTAACCACCAGGCGCAAGTTGCTATTGGCCAGGCGATCGTGGGCATTCTTGCCGCCAATGATCTTGAGTTCGAGTTCATCGCGCGCATCTGGGTCGGTTACATGTTCGAGTTCGGTTACTGCTTTAGTGCCATCTTCGATGCGTTTGGCCAGTTCCAATTCTTCCTCGGCCGTCAAGAGTGGATGGCGCCCGATATCGCGCAGATACATCCGCACTGGATCCAGGCTTTGGCCCAGATCTGGCACATCGGCAATCAGCTTCTCGATGGGAACATATTTTTCTTTTTCGATCTCTTCTTCCAACTTTGTATCGCGTGGAATGCGCGGAATGGGCGCAGCATCTTCTTCTTCTTCTTCCACATCGGGCATGTCGGCGAAGAGATCGACGGCTGGCTTCTCACCCAGGTTAATGTACTGATCGAGTTCACTTTCCATTGGGTTTGTCAGCGTCGTGCGGGCTATAGGCGTGATCGGTTCTTGCTTGGACTGTTCGAGGGGGGTCCGTTGTCTCCTGATCATCTGTCTCCCTTGTCCGCCGGGGCGGATTAAAATATCTTCACGCCTTGTTCGGGGCGTTCCTTACGAAATAAGCGCTGGGTTAGTTGTTGACGCGATTGTTGTAGATAGAAAAGTTCGCGCTTATGTTGGTTGAGCACGGCGCCAAATTGTTTCTCTCCGTCTGGGTCATTCTGACGGTTGGCGTCGTCTTGTAAAAATTTGATGTTGCGGCTATCGGCGCCCACCCGCTCGATCCGGATCCGAATCAACGTGTTGATCGTATCTTCTTGTAGGGCCTGCAAGTTGGTGTGCGGCAGGCTTGCGCTATAAGCAATCAACTGGGCCAGGCGACCATGCAGATGGGGTGTTAGCATCTCCTGGAAAAATTCCAGGTCCCACTGTTCATCGCTGCTAATATATTGTTTTAAAGCTCGGTATATCTCTTGATTTTCGATATTGAGCAAGTCATCCGGCTGCAGTGGTGCAATTTCCAGCGCCGTTGTTGCCCCGGCCAGCCAGACCAGCAGATCCGATTCGCGCAAGAGATTGGCCAAGAGATGATCTTCTTGCGTAAAGTGGGTGATACCACGCCGGCTCTGCTCTGTCACCGTTTTTTCTGTGGCGACTGGCGGTGCCTGTTCCTCTGGGTCCGAAGGTCGGCGCCGCCCTTTGGCGGCTAGCCGACCACTGCTAAACTTGCGCTTGGGTTGCTCGCTGGCCAGTTGGTGGGTCTTGCCCTGCACCGTTTTGACGGCGGCCTGCACGCGGCCCAAGATAATCTGTTCGTCGATCTGTACCTGGCGGCTAAGCTGTTGCACGTAGTGCTGACGTTCGATTTCGTCTTCCAACTCGGCAATTAGTGGTGCAAGCTCCGCAACAGCTTGGCCTTTACCCTGGGCGCTTTTCAGGTCTACCTGTTCGGCGACTAGCTTAAAGTAGAAATCGACGAGCGGTTGTGCTTTGTCGACCAGGCTTTGCCAGGTTTGTGGTTCTTGGCGAATCACATCATCAGGATCGCGGCCCTCTGGCATGGAAATGATAAAGAGATTAGCGCCCAACCGTTCTTCCATGCGTACATCACCGCTGGATGTGACGGTAGGTTTGCGCACCCGAGCAAGCGCCTGACGGGCTTGGTTGAGCCCTCGAATCGTAGCCTGTTGCCCGGCCACGTCGGCATCTAATGCCATCACATAATTATTCGTATAGCGCTGCAACTGCTGTAACTGCTCGGTCGTCAGCGATGTACCCATGCAGGCCACCACATTCGCATAGCCATGTTGATGGGCGGCGATTACATCCATGTAGCCTTCAACAATCACAACCTTGTCGGCCGCACGCACCGCCTGATGGGCCAGGTCTAAACCGTAGATCACTTTTGATTTGTGAAAGAGCGCCGTCTCTGCTGTATTTAAATACTTAGGCTGGCTATTATCCAGCACTCGCCCGCCAAACCCGATTACCCGTCCTTGCCGGTCACGAATGGGGATCATCAGCCTGGCCCGAAAAGCATCGTAGGTGCTATTCCGCTCTTCGTGGCGTTTAAGCAGACCCGCTACCGTCTGCTGTTCTATATTATACCCTTTTTCGCTTAAAAAATCACGTAAACTACTCCATTGATCAAGCGCAAAGCCAAGCCGGAAGTGTTCTTGGGTAGCTGGGTCGATGCCGCGGCGCTCTAGATAGTCGCGCGCCGGCTGGGCTGCGGCATGATGGCGTAAGATTTCCTGAAAATAAGTTGCCGCAATTTCGTTGATTTCGTATAGTTTTGAACGTTGGTCACTCGATGCATCTGCCTCATTCTCTTCGAGATTAACACCCGCTTCTTTGGCCAACAACTGCAACGCATCACGAAAATCGAGATTCTCTTTGCGCATCACAAAGCTGAAGATGTCGCCCCCAACCCCACAGGCACCGAAACAACGCCAGGTTCCGGAATTGGGAAAGACAATAAAACTGGGTGTGCGCTCACTATGGAAAGGACAAAGCCCTTTGTAGGTAGCGCCGCTCCGTTTGAGCGGCGTGTAGCGAGAGATGAGATCGACAATGTCGATGCGTTGTTTAACTTCATCGCTTACACTCATCTTTGGGCTCCGGGGTTGTCTACGCCAGTCAAAAATACTAGGCTATGGCCAAAATACTAGGGTCAAAACCATGAATCGAAACCATCATCGATTGTAAGGTTTGCAGAGATTATAACGGTTGTTGCACCATGTGTCAAAGGAAATGGAGAGTGCCGCATGCCCTGCGGGGAATCAGGCTGCTTTTCCTTGTGCGCTTCAAGCACTTAGTGGTAATCTCGCCTCCTTGAATTTCGTGAAGTCATTCGTCTTTGTCAAGCTGCATTTTAGCCACCACGGCTGGATAGACGCGTTCGCACTCGCGGAACAGATCCATCAACTGCATGGCTTTCATAAAATTGCCCTTGGTCTTGACGCGCTGATTAAAAAATGCCTGGCTGGCACTTTCTTCACCGAGCCAAATAGCGTGGAGGAGATTTGCCTCCATGCTCACTTCTAGGTTTGCCTTGCCCGGCCGTGGGCCATAGAAAACTTCCAAGGGTGGTTGGCGACCATCGAGCAAAATCTCGGCGTCTGGGTTGTTGGTCGTGATGCGAATCACCAAATTGCTGCGGGTAAAGGCTGCGATATTGGCTGGATTGGCGCCAACATGTTCAAAAACCTCTTGCATCACAGTGTAAAAATGATCGGCAGATTGAAAGATAGCCAAAGTCTTTTCCCCTTGTTAAGCATGACGAGCAAATAAGTTATATTTCAGAGCTTAGAAATTTGAGATTGCCGCCCTCTACTCTCCAACTGACTTAATCGCTCATCCTTAGTATATTAATCGCTGAAATGGGCTGTTTCCTTCGCGGTCTCAGCAAGAAAGCCAAAACTAGTAGGCCAAGCGTCATCCAGCCGTATGTGCGCCAAGGCGCAACCGTCGGATTCGCTCTTTTGCTGTCGACATTGGCCAAATGCGCATCGCCTTCGGCCAGTTTGCGGCGTGCCTCCGCCTGATAGCGGCGAAAGTGCTCAGGGTCTGCACGCAGCGCGTCGGCTAGATGGCGGCGCGCGGTCAGATCGGCATCGGTTACATATTTGTCAAAACTGCGCATGCCGGCCAATTTGAGTCCATGCTTTTTGAACAGCCGGTAAATTTCCTTTACCTTATGCAGTTCCAACTCGCGACCGATGCTGTAATCTTCAAAACGGCCTTCCATCGCCAGCAGCGCAGTTTCGGAGAGGCAGGCATACGCCGTTTGCGGCGGCAAACCAATGTCAAACCCAAAGTCTGGATTGCCGGGCAAAATAATTTCGCCGCTCTCGATCACCAAGATGTCGGGACGCAGCGCGGCCTCCCATTCATCAATGTCCGGTGGGCGGGCGACATCGCAGATCACGGCGCCTGGCTTGCACTTGGTCACATCGATCACGCGTTGGTTATAGGCTGTGGTCGTCGTAATGATCAAGTCCATCTCGCCCACATAGTCGTCCGGCGCGGTGGCGATGGCGACCTGCGCGCCGGGTGTCTCCGCTTCGATTTGGCGCTTAAGAGCAATCAATTTCTCGGGCCGGGGCGCGACCAGGGTTACTTCGCCCAGCGCTTGCGCCAGCAGCCGGCTACAAACCGAGCCAATCGAGCCTGTTGCGCCGACGACCATCGCCTTACCACTGGTCAGATCGGTCGCGCCCAACTTGAGCACGGCCTGTTTGGCCGTTTCCAACGTTGCTGCCACGGTCAAGCTATTGCCGCTCGTAATCGCGATGTCGGCTTGTTGCGCCACCGTGACCCCGGCGTCGCCGACGATGCTCGTAAAGGCGCCCAGACCGACCAAGCGCGCCCCACGCTCTTCGGCAGCTTTGGCGATCTGCAAGAGCCGTTTGTAGGTAAAACTGGGGTCGCGGTTCATCATCTGTTTGGGGGTTGTGCCCAGCGTATACAGATAACCTTCCACCTTCTGGCCGGTGGCTGCGCTTTGCATCCCTTGCATACGGCTCAGATAGAGGGGTGGCATATAGGCAACGGCCCATTCCACCCAATCGTTGGGCAGCCACTTCAAATAGCGCAGAATAGGGTGGTGGAAGATAAAGCGGGTCGAGAGCGGGTGGATCACAAAGGCGAAGCGATTCGGCTTGCGGTCGGCTTGCAGATCAACAATGCTCGGTTTCCAATCCAACTCGGCTAGCAAGTTGAGATAATCACTTTCGCGCAGGGTGCGTTTCGCCAGCAAGGCAGCCATGCACGCTTCTAGCACGGCGGCCGGCCAACGCGCGGGCTGGCTTGGATCCAACCCGTCTGTGCCAACTGGCGGCATAGTCGTAATCAACGTCACAACGCCGCGCTGGCGCAGATCGTTTACCTCTTCCGGTGTGGCCGCCTCGGCAATAATGGTTTTACCCGGCAGCGTCTGCGGTGCATAGCGGCGGATGGCGGGAATGTCACCGGCAATGATCTGCGCCCATTCGAATGGCGTCTGGGATCGGGTGCGCCCGGGTGTTCCCGCCTGCGGAAAGATGCGGCGGAAGGGCTTATCGTGTACCACATTCAGGATGCGGCTGGTAATCTGGCGCATGGCAGCTTCACCCGTGGTCGCGCTGGGCAGATCAAAATAGATCACCGGTTCGGCCCAGCGCCGGTGTTCGGTAAAGCTGGCAATGCTGTCGGCTAGCCCGCTGTGATTGAGACTGGGCGCAAAAAGGACGCGTTTGCGCGTAAAAATGCCCGGCTCGGCCTCGTTGATCAGCCGCACCGCCCAGCGTTCAAAGGCGCCACGCACGCCTTGTCCACTCACCACTGGCTTCTGTTGCGCGGCCGCCTCCAGCCGATCGGCGTAGATATGGTTGACGCGCTCGCGCCCCATTTCTAGTCGTCCGCTGATACCATCGAGGGCAATCGCGTCTACGTTTTCATCCTTATCGGCATCACGGATCAGCTGCTCGATCATTGCAATCTCACCGCCGGTGCCAATGCTGCGGATGTGAAAAGTTTCGCCCAGGAAGGTGATGGTTGCCTGCTGTGGTGTAGGGTCTTTGCCCAGATGCAGATGTAAGATTTGTTTGTTCATACGAATCCTCGGCCATGGGCCGATAGTCTCAATTGATTCATTGATAAATCATTATACGTTTGCTTGGTTGCAAAGTCACATTAGCTGCTTAAGCAGAGTGTAACCTTGCCACCTGTCTTGCGTGTAGATCAGCCTATTTATACGGAATAACTACGAATTCTATACCCTTTTCTTGCGCAATTCGTATGAATTATGGTTTTATCTTCTGCATACACTTTTTAAAGCAGGCAATTTAGAGCAGACGGCTATTGCCAAGCAACAATTCCCCTGGTGGTTATATAGCCAATTGAACTTATTTTTATTTGAGTTGAATAGAATCCACTGCAGGAGGCTCTACCATGCGTAACAAATTGATAGGTAAACTATTAAAGAATGGCGAATTAACGTATAAAAAATGGTGCAATCAACCGGCAAAGACACATCCAGCGCAGGTGCTCTTGATCGTCCTCGCTTTTGCTCTTGGGCTTGTCAGCTGGATCAACTTTGGGGCAACCATACTGGCGCAAACGCCAGACAGCGCCGATACCCCCACCATTGTGGGCGGCCATGAAGCAGAAATTGGCGCTTGGCCCTGGCCGGCTGCCTTAGTCGACGCCGACGACCCAGATGCCGCGCAGGGGCAATTCTGCGGTGGCGCTCTCATTGCTCCAGACTGGGTGCTAACCGCGGCGCACTGTGTCGAGGGCGAAAGCGCTGCCGCCGTAGAGGTTGTGCTTGGCCGCCACCGATTGTCTTCCCTCGGTGGCGAACGGCTGGCGGTCGACACTATCCTCATTCATCCTGCTTACCGCTCCTATCTTTCTGGCTCCGACCTCGCTCTGCTCCACCTGACACAACCTTCTGTACAAACTCCTTTACCCATTGATAACGACGTTACGCTGCTCGCCGAGCATCGCGCTTTACGCGCTACGGTAACCGGTTGGGGGGCAACCGATACCACCAGCAGCAGCGAAGTATTGCGGGAGGCTTCGATCCCCCTGGTCACGCGCAATGCTTGCAATGCCGGTTACTTTACCGATGACCTGGTAACGCCGGAGATGATCTGCGCCGGTTATCCCAAAGGTGGCAAAGGCTCGTGTTATGGCGATAGCGGTGGCCCGCTGATGATTGCTACGGAAGAGGCCCCAGGCTGGCTCGAAGTGGGGATTGTCAGTTGGGGGCCGTCGGGCTGTCGCTCGCAGGATCAATACGGAGTTTATACGCGCGTAGCAAGTTTTCAGCCCTGGATTCAGCAATGCCTTGATGATCTGGACGCGGCGGACTGTATTGGCGGCGACAATTACGAGCCAGACGACCAACCGGCGCAGGCATCACAGATTGCATCAATCCTCAACGCGACTAGCATGGTGAGCCAGTCGCACACCTTGCATGATGTGAGTGATACGGATTGGATAAAATTGGATGTCAGCGCCGGGGCCACTTACATCATCGAAACCCAGGCTGTCAGCGCGCTGGGTGACACCATCTTGTGGCTCTATCAAAATGACGGCATCACAGCCCTGACGTATGATGATGATAGCGGCGATGATGCCTATGGCGCGCGCCTCATCTGGCGCGCCCCTGCCAACGACATTGTTTATATCCAAGTCGAAAGTTATTGGCGCAACACTCGCATCGATTATATCCTCCATGTCACCGAACTAAACGCCGCTTACCACCTACCTGTCATTCTGCGGCCTTGATGAGCGACAAACGTGGTGGTTCTGAGCGGCGTACAGCTTATGTACGCCGCTCGGCATCACATCGTTGTACGCTCATCTAGCGACCCGACACTTTGGCGCGGGCGGGTTGAAACCAGGAAGTCGCCGTTCGCGCCTAGAAGGCAACCGGCTCACGTCGAAGCCGCAGCGACTCGTTTTTAGTGCCCTCACCCAGAGGGTGCGCTTCTACGGAAGCGGCCCCGACTTCCTGGACTTGTCAGCAGGCCATTTCAATGGCCCAGCCCAAAGTGTCGGGTCGCTAGTACCACCATCACGCTTGGCCAGGCTGCTGTTAAAATCGGCGTCCGTCTGTGGTTATCCGCGTACAAACTATACAACTCCACGTCCGAATTCTGCTCCTGTCGCAATTCTGACATTGTCTGGCCGATCAATGTCGGGTAGGCCGCCTGCGCATGTCAGGCAATTGCCGCCATCTGTGATAGGCTAGCTTGTGTCGTCCACACAACCACCTTTGGCTGTGCGCGCACAAATTTGGCTACTCTGCGGTGCGGCTCTTCAGAGCAGCGTTGATCAAAAGGAGATCAAAATGATCGAATTACTGTTTTGGGGGATTGTCGTCGGCGTCGGCGTAATCCTGCTGCTGATCGTGCTCTCGCTCTGGATCCGTTTTATCCCCAACACGCGCGTGGGCATTGTGGAAAAACGTTGGAGTGCAAAAGGCTCAATTAAGTCGGGTTTTATCGCGCTCAATGGCGAGGCCGGTTTTCAGCCCAACCTGCTGCGTGGTGGCATCCATCTTTTGCCGCCATTCCAGTATGCGGTGCATCGTGCGCCGCTCGTCACGATCCCGCAAGGTCGGATTGGGTATGTTTTCGCGCGTGATGGTCAACCGCTCAGCGCGACGCAGGCATTAGCCTCGAATGCCACTGCCCACGATTTTCAGGACGTCACCGCGTTTATGCGCGACGGCGGCACCCGCGGCCCGCAACGGATGATTTTGCGCGAAGGCACCTACGCAATTAACTTGGCCCAGTTTATCATCCTCACGGCAGAAAAGGTCTATTCCTTGTCGCTTAGCCGTGAGGAAGAAGAGATCGTCAAGCAGATGGCGACTCTGATCTCGGATCGCAGCGGTTTCACGCCCGTAGTGATTAAAGATAACGAGGACTCGGTCGGCATCGTGACCGTGCATGACGGTCCTTCGTTGCATCAGGGCGAGATCATTGCCCCTGTCGTAGGGGACAATGTGGAAGATGAAGCCACCTATCACAACAAATTCCAAGACCCCGATCGCTTCTTGCGCGCTGGTGGCATCCGTGGTCGCCAGTTACAAGTGGTGGTGGAAGGCACCTACTATATCAATCGGCTCTTTGCCACCGTCGAGCGGATTCCGAAGACGATTATCGATGTGGGTAATGCGGGTGTGGTGATCTCTTACACCGGTGGTGTGGGTGAGGATCTGTCCGGGGTGGATTACAAACACGGCGAGATGGTTAGCCGGGGCAATCGCGGTGTTTGGGATGAACCGCTGCTGCCGGGCAAATATGCCTTCAACACGTATGCTGGCAAGGTGATTACTGTACCGACCACCAATATCATTCTGAAGTGGAACCGCAACGAGGTGGGTTCGCATCGTTTTGACGAGAATCTGGCCGAGATTTCGTTGATCACCAAGGACGCGTTTGAACCGATGCTGCCGCTGTCGGTGGTGGTACATATCGACTATCGCAAAGCGCCGCTGGTTATCCAACGCTTTGGTGATATTAAACGTCTGGTCGAGCAGACGCTGGATCCGTTGGTGGCGGCCTATTTCAAAAATATCGGCCAGACGCGCACCTTGATTCAGTTGATTCAAGATCGCAGCAATATTCAGAATCTTTCCAGCCAGGAGATGAAAGAGAAGTTTGTCCGTTATAACCTGGAATTGGAAGAAGTGTTGATCGGTACGCCAACATCGCCACCCGGTGATACGCAGATCGAGAATATTCTGATGCAGTTGCGGTCACGACAGATCGCCGAAGAGCAGATCGAGACTTATGCCCGTCAGGAAGCCGCCTCGGTCAAGGAACGTGAATTGCGTGAGGCGCAGGCGCGCACTCAGCAACAGACGAAGATCACCGAGTCCGAACTGAGCATTACCGTGCAAAGCAACGAGGGCAAGGCGCAGTACCAACGGGCGCTACAACAGGCGGCGCAGATTCGTACGCTGGCCGAGGCGGAGGCCGAAAAGGCCGCCCGCATTGGTATCGGCCAAGCAATTGCCGTCGAAGAGCAAGTGCGCGCCTACGGTGGCCCGCAATACCAGGTGACGCAACAGGTGATGAATCGCTTCGCCGAAGCGATCGAACAATCGGGGGTGGATGTGGTGCCGCGCGTCGTTGTGGGCGGCGGCAATGGTAACGAGGGCGGCAGTCAAAACAATGTGATGCAAGGCTTGCTCACCCTGTTGCTCTCCGAGCGCATGGGCGTCAACCTCAGCGGCGACGCCGGTAACGGTGTGCGCACACCACAGGTCGAAGCGCTGCGCAACCAGATCTATGCGAGCATGGCGGCTACCCAGAAGGGTCTGCCGAAGGCGGGACAGGGGTCAAGCACTAGTGCGTAGGGCGTAGATGGCGGTGTGAAGCAGAGTTTTTGTACTTGGGAAATTCTGCTTCACGCTGTAACCACAATTTGTCTTAGGATGATTATGCTTTGTCTGCGGCTAGATGATCTTTACGGACACGAGTTTTGCGTGGTTTTGGAACAAGAGCAATCAAGGTGCGCAGCGCATTATTTACCGCTTCTGAATCTGGGAAATAGGCAGCAACGTCAGGTGCTAAAACAATTGTCCCCTGGCGCGGCTCCACGGTTTTGACGATTGTGGTACCATCCGTGTTGTGGATAGTGATCGTATATCCTTTCTGCATCGCCTTGGCGTGCTTACCGCGCACACCACCGCTGAAATCATATTCAGATCGCATATCGTCTTCTGCTGCCGTTTTTTTAGTTGATGCTTTGGTCATAGACTCTCCGTTCGTTTCTTGTCGCTTTCCGACAACTGATAATTCGTAGATTGAGGGCACGTTCTGTATACACAACGGTGCGTAACCGGCCTTGATCTGATACTCCAATATCAATGAAACGTTCTTCCTGGTCTGAGTGGTCTGGGTCAAATTGGGTCATTGAACCTGGGTCATTGAACCTGGGTCATTGAACACCGTGGCGGCTTCTTCGAAGCTTATCCTGTGTTTGGCATAATTCAATCGGGCTTTTTCCGCGTCCCATTCAAAATTGGGTTTCATGCCATTATTGTACAACCGCACGCGGATGGTAGCAAGAATGCCTTTTCACTAACAAGCAGGCAAGTGAACCATGTCGAAGATTCGTTTTGCTCCGTTGGCCAAATCACGCATGGTGCGATCCTGACGTATAATCCCAACAGCATTTCGTAGGCTCTGCGACAGAGCACTCACCAAAATCGAATAAAATAGCGTAATAGCGTAAACTATATTTGTTTTGAAAATGACAGGATGACAAGCCGAGAGAATCCTACGCAGCTATCTTATTCTCTTGTTATCCTACTACCTTGTCATCCTATCATCACCCGCTAAATCGAAGGAAACCCCATTCATGTTACAAACCCAACGGCCAAGTTTTATTACTCTATCGCTTGTCATGCTGATCACCCTGCTGGCTGGCTGTGTTGCGTCCACCGCCAGCACCAACCCTGCGTCACCCGACCCCGCGCCGCCTGCTGCCTACGAAAACTGGGATGCCGTGCTCGCGGCCGCGGAGGGTATGACCGTCAACTGGTTTATGTGGGGCGGTTCGGAGACGATCAACGCCCATGTCGATGCGGCGATTGGCGCGCCGTTGTTGGAGCAATACGGTATCACGCTTAACCGCGTGCCAGGCGACACGGCCGATGCGGTCAATAAGGTATTGAATGAAAAGGCAGCCGGCAAAGCTAACGGTGGCAGCATCGACTTGATCTGGATCAACGGCGAGAATTTCCGCACCTTGAAAGAGGCCAATCTGCTCTATGGCCCGTTTACCGATCTACTACCCAACAATGGTTTAGTCAACTGGGCTAATCCTGCGGTGGCCTACGACTTTGGTCTGGCGGTGGACGGCTACGAATCACCCTGGGCTAGCTTTCAGTGGGTGATGGAATACAACAGCGCCAGTGTTGACACTCCACCAACTACGTTTGAGGAATTGCAGACCTGGGTCGAAGCCAATCCGGGCCGTTTTACCTATCCTGCCCTGCCCAACCATGTTGGCAGTGCCTTCATCCGCCAGCTTTTCTACTGGGCGGCTGGTGATTCCGATATTTTTTTGCAAGAGTTCGACCAGGAAAAATATGATGAAGTAGCACCCAAAGTCTGGGCGTATCTGAATGCGATCAAGCCCAATCTGTGGCGCAACGGTGAAACCTACCCCGAATTACCGGCGATGACCGATCTGTTGGCCAATGGCGAGATCGATTTTAGCATGGAGTACGATGCCAACCGCGCCTCTACCTACATCAAACAAGGGCTTTACCCTGACACAATTCGTACCTACATTTTGGAGACGGGTACGCTAGCCAATGTCAGTTATGTCGCCATTCCCTACAATGCCACTAACCCAGCGGCAGCAATGGTGTTGGCCAATTTCCTCCTTTCACCCGAGTATCAAATCGCCCTGACCGATCCGGATGCCTCACTGGGCTGGATGATGGCGATTGACCCGACCCGCCTGAGTGCAGAACAACAGGCGCAATTAGCGGCCACCCCGCGTGGCCCAGCCACCTTGCCGTCCGCAACTCTGAGCGCTGGCGCCGCCCCCGAAGCCCGCGCCAGTTGGGTCGCCCCAATCGAGGCGGGCTGGACGGAGAATGTGTTGGAGCATTAGGCAAGTAGGGGTGATGAGGAGAATGCTCCCTCACGCCCCTCCACCCTCTCGCCCCTACTTGCCTAAAACGCCTATGCCAAACTATCTTCGCTTACCCCTCATGCTCGCGCCGGCCCTGGCCGTGATCCTCCTGCTATTTGTGGGCGGATTGGTGGTGGGGCTAGGGCAAAGCCTGGATTACATGCCGGTGATCGGGTTGCGCACGCCCACCCTGCACCACTACTGGGCAATTTTGACTGATCCTGGTTTTCGCACGTCGTTGCTGCTGACGTTTTATATTGCGTTGGTCAGCACACTTTTATCCACTGTGCTGGCGGTGGCAGTGGCGATGGTTTTACGGCACAATGTCTATGGCAATGGCTTGCTTACCCTGATCTTCCAAATTCCTTTGCCCGTGCCGCATATGGTGGCCGCCGCCGGTATCGTCTTGCTGCTCACGCAAAGTGGACTTTTTGCCCGCCTGCTCTACAGCGTGGGCTGGTTGCAAGAGCCTGGTCAATTTCCGGTCTTGGTTTTTGATCGCTGGTACATTGCCACAATTTTGGTCTACCTCTGGAAGGAGACGCCTTTTATCGGCCTGGTCGTGCTCGCCGTGCTCAAAGGCGTGGGCCAGGAGTATGAAGAAATGGCGCGCACGCTGGGTGCGAATGCCTGGCAACGCTTCCGTTATGTGCTCTTGCCCTTAATTTTACCGGGTATCGTTTCCACCTCGATGATCGTCTTTGCTTTCATGTTTGGCAGCTTTGAAATTCCATTATTATTGGGTCTGCGTTATCCAAATACATTGCCCGTGGCCGCCTACCGTGCCTACATCGACCCCGATCTCAATCAGCGCCCGGCGTCGATGGCGATGGGCATGGTGATTACGGTGATCGTGGTGGTCGTATTGGCCCTGTATCGACGGTATGCGAGGATGAAGGGATGACAGGATGACAAGATGAGTCCCTATGTCATCCTGTCATCCTGTCATCCTGTCATCCTGTCATCCTCTTCAGAAAGCACTTATGCAGCGACTCGCACGTTGGCTCATTATCAGCGGCATCATGCTCGGCGTTCTGCTGCCCATCACACCGCAGATCGTCTGGTCGTTTGCCTTTAATTGGTTCTTCCCCGCACTGCTGCCCCAAAAATGGGGCTTGCGGGCCTGGATTTATTTGCTG